>NZ_JBHLZP010000134.1:0-17315 GCF_042429965.1 Actinoallomurus acaciae | reverse complement strand
AGGTCGCGGACGCGCTGGAGCTGGCCCTGGGCAGCGAGGAGGTGCCGGGCTCGATCGAGTCGGCGGGCACCCTGCGGCCGGTGCCGGACGTCCTGCGCGCGGTGCTGCCGGAGGCGCCCGAGACGTACGTGCGACACGAGAAGCTCGTGGTCGACGGTGTGGCGGTGCCGTGGTGGTACGACGAGGGCACGGTCCACGCGAGCGACCCGGCGGGCCTGGCGCGGGGCGCGGCGTGGGCGTGCGACCGATGGAGCGACCGCCTGCTAGCCGAGGCGGCGCTGCGCGACCCGGACGCCCTGCCCGCCCTGCTGGCCGAGGCGGAGCTCTGACGGCGACACCGGAGGGTTGTTTCCGCCGTTCGTGAGCGCGCCGCCGTTCATGCGCGCGCCGGTGTTCTTGAACGCCCCGGCGGTCGGCCGGTTCGGCCGCTCGATGCGACGCGGCACTCGCCGACGAGGGCCGCCAGCGCGATCACTCCGCCGGGCGAGCCGGTCCGCGACGACACTGCCGCCCGGACGAGCACCGGTGCCGCTGACCGACGGGAGACCGCCGCGGTGGCCGTCCGCAGGGTGAGGTCTCCTACTCGGGCGGAGCGTCCTCGGAGTGCTTGGCGGCGTGGCGTTCGGCGGCCGCGGCGCGGCTGCGCTGCAGGCGCGGGATGTACCAGCAGCCGAACATGCCCATGAGGAAGCCGACCAGGCAGACCCAGCGCCACCAGTGGTCGCCCGGTGCCAGCGGGACGATCAGCAGGATCACGAACGCCACCGCGAAGGCCGCCGCCCCGATGGCGGAGACGAGAACGTCGTTGCTCTCCATCGGGGGCGGGTCGGGTTGCCGCGTCATGTGATCAGCGTATCGGCCGCCCGGCATCGAGGGCAGAGCCGCAGATCACGTTGCGAAGGTCTTCCGTCTGCAATGTCTGGTCTGTCACTCTGCGTACGTCATTTTTCGACTCGGGGCCCTGGACTAGGAGAGATAGGGACGTGACGACGACGACAGTGGCCGCCGAGCCGCGGAACGGCCTGGATCGATATTTCAAGATCACCGAACGCGGCTCCAGCGTGGGTCGGGAGATCCGTGGCGGTCTGGCGACGTTCTTCACCATGGCGTACATCGTGGTGCTGAACCCGTTGATCATCGGCACGGTGCCGGACAAGACCGGCGCGGTACTCGGCATCCCCAAGGTCGCGGCCGCCACCGCGCTCGTGGCGGGTGTGATGACGATCATCATGGGCGTGGCGGGCCGCTTCCCGCTGGCGATCGCGACCGGGCTCGGCCTCAACGCCTTCGTCGCCACGACGCTGGCCCCGGTGATGACCTGGCCCGAGGCGATGGGCCTCGTGGTGCTCGAGGGCATCATCATCGCGATCCTCGTGCTCACCGGGTTCCGTACGGCGATCTTCCGCGCGGTGCCGGAGGGGCTGAAGGCGGCCATCGGCGTCGGCATCGGGTTGTTCATCGCGCTGATCGGCTTCGTGGACGGCGGCTTCGTCCGCCGCGTGCCGAACGAGGCGAACACGACGGTCCCGGTGCAGCTGGGCATCTCCAACAACCTGCAGAGCTGGCCGGCGCTGGTGTTCGTGCTCGGCCTGCTCGTCACGGCGGTGCTCGTCGCCCGGCGGGTCAAGGGCGCCATCCTCATCGGCATCGTCGGCACGACGATCCTGGCGATCATCGTCGAGGCCGTGGCCAACGCCGGCCCGACCGTCGTGAAGCCGGGTGTGGTCAACCCCAAGGGCTGGAGCCTGAACGTCCCGAAGCTGCCCGGCATCCACCACATCGCCGGCACGCCGGACCTGTCGCTGGTCGGCCACTTCACCCTGTACGGGTCGTTCGCCCGCGTCGGCGTGCTGGCGGCGGTGCTGTTCGCGTTCACCCTGGTCCTGGCCGACTTCTTCGACGCCATGGGCACGGTCGTCGGCATCGGCAGCGAGGCCGGGCTGCTGGACGAGCGCGGCGCGCCGCCGAACATCGGGACCATCCTGTTCGTGGACGGCCTCGCGGCGGCGGCGGGCGGCGCGGGGTCGGTGTCGTCGGCGACGGGCTATGTGGAGTCGGCGGCGGGCGTCGGCGAGGGCGCCCGTACGGGCCTGGCGAACGTGGTCACCGGGGCGCTGTTCCTGGTGGCGATGTTCCTGGCCCCGATCGTGCAGATCGTGCCGTTCGAGGCGGCGACCCCGGCACTGGTCGTGGTCGGCTTCCTGATGATGAGCCAGATCCGGCGGATCGACTTCTCCGACTACGAGATCGCCATCCCGGCCTTCCTGACCATGGTGATCATGCCCTTCACGTACTCCATCACGAACGGAATGGGCGCCGGCTTCATCTCGTACGTCGTCATCAAGATCGTCCGCGGCCGCGCCCGCGAGGTGCACCCGCTGTTGTGGCTGGTGGCGGTCCTGTTCGTGGCCTACTACGCCATCGTTCCCATCAAGGTGATCCTCGGCGTGAACTGAGGATCCACGGTCGGTGGGCTCCCGAGCGTCCTAACCGGGAGCTTCCCGACATACGCTGGTGATCGAGGGGGAGGGGCGGCCGCGGCCGTCCTCCCCCTCTCGCAGAAGAGGTCCAGGTCATCGCGGCCGTGACGAGCGCTGGGGCCGTCACATCCGGCCGAGGTGTCCGGCGTCGTGCGGCCCGGTGGTGCGCGAGGGTCCGCCCGGCGGTCAGGAGAGCGCGCCGTCGTCCCCCATGGAAGAAGGAGAGGGCCGGGGTCTTTCGCTTCGCTAACGAACTGGCGGAATAGACATCCATCGTTTATCGTTAGCAAGAGTAATGACTTCAGCTAATGAACATGCAAACGTCACAGACCAGAAGCCGTGCGGGCCTGGCGGCGGCCCTGCGCGTCTCGATCTCGCGACTGTCACGCCGCATGCGCGCCGAGGGCGGTCACTCCTTGAGCGCCACACAGATCGGGGCGCTCGGCGCAGTGGCCCGGCACGACGCCCTCACCCCTGGCGAGCTCGCCGAGCACGAAAAGGTGCAGCCGCCCTCGATGACCCGGACGATCGCGCGGTTGGAGGCGGACGGCCTGCTGACGCGCAGCCCGCACCCGACCGACCGGCGGCAGGTGGTGCTCAGCCTGACCGCGGAGGGCGACAAGCTCCTGAAGGAGGAGCGCCGGCGCAAGGAGGCCTGGCTGGCGCAGCGGCTCGCGGAGCTGACGCCGGAGGAGCAGACCATCCTGCGTCAGGCGGCACCGATCTTGGAGAGGCTCAGCCACGGCTGAGCCTTTTTCGCTCGCTCCGCAACCGCAACTACCGGCTGTTCTCGGCCGGGCAGGTCGTCTCCAACACCGGCACGTGGATGCAGCGAGTGGCCCAGGACTGGCTGGTCCTGAACCTCACCCACGGCAGCGGCACCGCGCTCGGCATCACGACCGGTCTGCAGTTCCTGCCGCTGCTGCTGTTCGGCCTGTACGGCGGCGTGATCGCCGACCGGTTCCCCAAGCGCCGGGTGCTCATGATCACGCAGATGGCGATGGGGTCGCTCGCGCTGATCCTGGGCGTCCTCGCGCTCACCGGCAGCGCGCATGTGTGGCACGTGTACGCGCTCGCGTTCGGGCTGGGCGTCGCGACCGTGGTGGACAACCCCACGCGTCAGACGTTCGCGGTCGAGATGGTCGGGCCGAACGACCTGACCAACGCCATCGCCCTCAACAGCGCGATCTTCAACACGGCCCGCATCATCGGCCCGGCCATCGCGGGCGTGCTGATCGCCGCGATCGGCACCGGCCCGGTCTTCATCGTCAACGCCGCGTCGTTCCTGGCCGTGCTGCTCGGGCTCTACATGATGCGCGATGACGAGCTGTACATCCGGCCCCGCGTGCCGCGGGCCAAGGGCCAGCTCCGTGAGGGCCTGCGCTACGTCCGTGACCGCCGCGACCTGGTCATGCTGCTGATCATCCTGCTCTTCGTCGCCGCGTTCGGCATGAACTTCCAGATGACGACCGCGCTGATGAGCCGGGAGGTCTTCCACAGCGGCGCCAGCTCGTTCGGCCTCGCCTCGACCATGCTGGCGATCGGCGCCGTGTCCGGCTCGCTGTTGTCCGCCCGCCGCAAGCGGCCCCGCATGCGCCTGATGCTCATCGCCGCCGCCGCGTTCGGCGTGCTGGAGATCGTGAGCGGGGCGATGCCGACGTACGGCCTGTTCCTCGTCGCGCTCGTCCCGACCGGCGTCGCGCTGCTGACCTTCAACACGACCGCGAACGCCGTCATGCAGCTCAGCGTGCCGTCCTGGATGCGCGGGCGCGTGATGGGCCTCTACATGCTGGTCTTCGCCGGGAGCTCGCCGATCGGCGCGCCTCTGCTCGGCTGGCTCGCCGAGGTCTTCGGGCCGCGCTCGGGCCTGATCATCGGCGGTGTCGTGTCCCTGGTCGCCGTGACGGCCGTCGTCGCGATCATGGCTCCGCGGTCGGCGCTGAACGCGCTGCGGCCCCGGGTGGCCGACGGACTCGGCGAGGCGGACTGAGAGACCGCACGGGCACCCCGCGCGGCGAGGGCTCCCGAGCGGTCTTCTGCGACCCTGGTGGGGTGAGACTCTTCGTCGCGCTCATCCCGCCCGAGCCCGTGCTGGACGAGGTCGCGGCGGCCTTCGCGCCGTACCGTGCGGACTGGCCGCACCTGCGGTGGACCCATCGGGACACCTGGCACGTGACGCTGGCCTTCTACGGCGAGGTCGACGAACCGGCCGCCGAGCGCCTGCGTCCCCGCCTCGAACGCGCCGCCGCGCGTCACCCCCGGCGGGAGCTGGCGTTCGCGGGCGCGGGGGCGTTCCCGAGGGCACGGTCGGCGCGCACCCTGTGGACCGGCATCGAGACCGACCTCCAGCGCCTGGCGGACTCCTGCCGGGCCGCCGGCCGCCGCGAGGGCATCGACACCGGCCGGACCCTCCGCTTCCACCCGCACCTCACCGTCGCCCGTACGCGGGCGCCACGAGACCTCAGGCCGGTCGTGGAGGGGCTTCAGGCGTACGAGGGGACCCCGTGGACGGCCGGGGAGATCCACCTCGTCCAGAGCCATCTCGGCGGCGAGGTGCGGTACGAGACGCTGTGCCGCTGGCCGCTCAGGGACGCCAGGGCGAGCCGGTGATCCGTTCGTAGACCTCCGTGTAGCGGGCCTGGGTGGCCGCCACGACGTCGTCGGGGATGGGCGGGCCCGGCGGCGTACGGTCCCAGCCGGTCACCGATGAGGACCAGTCGCGGACGAACTGCTTGTCGAGCGAGTGCTGTGCCCGGCCCGGCTCCCAGGCGTCGGCCGGCCAGAACCGGGAGGAGTCCGGCGTCAGCACCTCGTCGGCGAGCACGATCGTGCCGTCCGGGGCGCGCCCGAACTCCAGCTTGGTGTCGGCGATGATGACACCGCGCTCGCGGGCCAGATCCGCGCCGCGCCGGTAGACCTCCAGCGTGAGGTCGCGCAGGCGCTCCGCGGTCTCGGCGCCGATCTCGCGCACCACGTCGTCGAAGGTGATGAACTCATCGTGCCCGGTCGTCGCCTTCGTGGTCGGGGTGAAGACCGGTTCGGGCAGGCGTGAGGCCTCGACCAGGCCCGGCGGCAGCGGCACACCCGACACGGTGCCCTGCTTCTCGTACTCCTTCAGCCCCAGTCCGGCCAGGTAGCCGCGGGCGATGAACTCGACCGGGAACATCTCCAGCCGCCGGCACCGGATCGCCCGCCCGGCCCACTCCGCCGGCACGTCCTCGGAGATCACGTGGTTCGGCACGACGTCGGCGAGCCGGTCGAACCACCACAGCGACAGCTGCGTCAGGATCGCGCCCTTGCCCGGGATCGGGGTCGGCAGGACGACGTCGTAGACGCTCACCCGATCCGACGCGACCAGGATCAGGTCGTCGCCATCGGCGTAGACGTCCCGGACCTTGCCGGAATGCACCAGCTCCATGTACCCCTCCACCTTGCCGAACCCGTATCCGCAACGTACCCGGCGCGTCCTCCGCCCGTGCCCGCGCCCCCCGGACCTCGGGCCGGCGGGATGGTGCTGGCCCCAGGAACACTCACCGGCTGGCCCCGTGGGCACGCGTGGCGCGGGCCGCGAGGCTGACGGCATGCGAACCCTCAGGCACGGTGCGGCCACGGCCGCCGCGCTGGCGATCACAGCGACGGCCTTCGCCGCCCCCCTTCCCGCGCACGCCGCCGGAGCCGCCACGGTCTCCTGGCACGCGTGCGACGGGACCGGACTCGACCCCCGCCAGGAGTGCGCCACCCTGTCCGTGCCGATGGACTACCGCCGGCCGGACGGGCGGCGGATCGAGCTCGCGATCTCCCGCATCCCCAGCGAGCGACCGGAGAAGCGTCGCGGCGTCCTCCTCCTGATCCCCGGCGGCCCCGGCAACTCCGGGCTGGACCGGCCCTCCGAACTGGGCGGCAGGCTGCCCGCGGCGGTGCGCGAGGCGTACGACCTCGTCGGCTTCGACCCTCGCGGAGTCGGCCACAGCACACCGATCAGCTGCGACCTGCCACACGATGACCTGGCGCCGGCGAACCAGCGGCCCTGGCCGGCCCCGGACGGCGACATCTCGGGGAACGTCACGACCGAGCGCCGTATCGCGCGGACCTGTGCTCGCAACGGCGGGGAGCTCATCCGCAACATCAGCACGGTGAACGAGGCCAGGGACATCGACCGCATCCGCCAGGCGCTGGGCGAATCGAGGGTCTCGGCCTGGGGCGTGTCGTACGGCACCTACGCCGGCGCCGTCTACACGACGCTGTTCCCCCAGCACACCGACCGGGTGGTGCTCGACAGCAACGACGACCCCGACCCGGTCCGCGTCGAGCGCGCGTGGCTCGCTAACTACGCGGTCGGCGTCGAGGACCGTTTCCCGGACTTCGCGACGTGGGCGTCGAAGGCGGGCAACCCGTACCGGCTCGCCGCGACCCCCGGGGCCGTACGGTCCCTGTTCGTCGGCCTCGCCGCGCGCCTGGACCGCGAGCCGATCCCGTGGCCCGGCGCCACTCCTCCGCGGCTGAGCGGCAACGTCCTGCGCGAGACCCTGCTGGAAGGCCTGTACGACGACGAGGGCTTCCCGGGTCTGGCCACCCTCATCCGCGCGGCCCGTGACTCGAAACCCCTGCCCGCGCCGTCCTCACCGCCCGAGGAGGTGCTGCAGAACACCACCGCGGTCGCGGTCGGCACCCTGTGCGACGACGTCGCCTGGCCGAACTCGATCCCCGACATCGCGCGCGACGTCGCCGCGGACCGGGTCCGGCATCCCCTCACGGCGGGCATGCCGGCGAACGTCATGCCGTGCGCCTTCTGGCCGTACCGGCCCGCGGACCCGCCGACGCGGGTCACCTCGCGCGGGCCGTCGAACGTGCTGCTCGTGCAGAACCTGCGCGATCCGGCCACCCCGTACAGCGGGGCGCTGAACATGCGCCGCGCCTTCGGGGACCGTGCTCGGATGGTCACCGTGGACTCCGGCGGACACGAGGCGTACCTGGCCAACGGCAACGCCTGCGGCGACCGCCTGGTGACCGCCTTCCTGGCCGGGGGACGGCGCCCCGCGCACGACACCCTCTGCCCGGCGGAATGATCGGGAGATAGCGGATCACCGGCTGGTGAGGGCTACTTGAAGGCGCCCGCGGTCAGGCCGGAGACGATGCGCCGCTGGAAGACCAGTACGGCGATGACGAGAGGGACCGTCACGATCGCTCCGGCAGCCATGATCGCCGTGTACGGGATCTGGTGGGGCTGGGAGCCGGCGAAGTTGGCGATCGCCACCGTGACCGGCGTGACCTTGGGGTTTCCGTTGGAGAGCAGGCTGGACAGCAGGAACTCGTCCCAGGCGGAGAGGAAGACCATGATCGCGGTGGTGAACAGGCCGGGAGCCGCGAGCGGAAGCAGGATCCGGCCGAAGGCCTGGGCCGGGGTCGCGCCGTCCACCTGCGCCGCTTTCTCCAGCTCCCAGGGCATCGCCGCGAAGAAGCCGGTCAGGATCCAGATGGCGAGGGACAGCGCGAACGAGAGGTCGGGGATGATGAGCGCCTGGTAGGTCCCGAGCCAGTGCATGCTGGTGAACAGCTGGAACATCGGCGTCACGATGGCGACGCCGGGGAACATCGATGCGCTGAGGACCGCCGCCAGCACCTTGGACTTTCCGCGCATCGGCAGCCGTACCAGTGCGTACGCCGCCGGGCCCCCGAAGAGAAGCGCGAGCACCGTGGTGGCGCACGCGACGATCAGGCTGTTGAGCAGGGCCCGTCCGAAATGGTCACCGCTGCTCGTGTCGAAGGCCGCGCGGAAGTTGGCCAGCGTCGTGTGGGTCGGCCACGGTGTGCTGTCGAAGGTGTGCCCGACGTCGCGGAACGCGGTGACGACCATCCAGTAGAAGGGGCCCAGGCACCACACCACGATGACGGCCGCTCCCACGTACAGCCACGGCCGCCGCCGCGGCCACCGGCGGCGCGTCCCGCGCGCTGACGTGTCTTTCCTGGACTCGACCGTCATGACTACGACACTCCATGTTGTTCGGACTGGACGAGGTTGACCCGGAAGACCCGGACGAGCGTCAGCGCGACGGCGAAGATGAGCACGAAGGTCAGCGTGGAGATCGCCGAGGCGCCGCCGTAGCCCTGCTGGAGCTGCTGGACGGTCAGGATCGACAGCGTCGTGGTGGCGTGCCCGTCACCGCCTCCGCCGTGGGTGAGGATCGCCGGCAGGTCGTAGATGCGAAGGACGTCCAGGACTCGGAAGACGACGGCGACCAGCAGGGCCGGCCGTACCAGCGGCAGGGTGATCCGGACGAAGCGCTGGAACGGGCCGGCGCCGTCGATGCGGGCGGCCTCGTACAGGTCGTCGGGGATGCCCGCCATTCCGGCGAGGACCAGGAGCGCGACGAACGGCGTCGTCTTCCACACGTCGGCGATGACGACCGCGAACCGCGCGGGCCACGCGCCGTCGGTCCACAGGATGTGGGTGCCGAGGGACCGGTTGATGACGCCGTCATAGGCGAACATGAAGAACCAGAGTTTCGCGGTGACCGCCGTCGGGATCGCCCAGGGCACCAACACGACCGCGCGCAGGAACCCACGGCCCAGGAACGACTGGTTCATGACGATGGCCATCAGGACGCCGATGGCGACCTCCAGCGACACGGTGACCGCCGTGAAGAACAGCGTGACGAGTACCGAGCCCCAGAAGTGGCCGCCCAGGGTGCCCGGCGGGCACGTGGTGTCGCCGCATCTCTGCGTCAGCCAGTGCAGGTAGTTCGACAGTCCCGCGAACTCACCGCCGTGGGTGAAGAACCCGTTCCGCAGGCTCGGGTCGCCTCGGAACGACGTCACGAGCGCCGCGACGATCGGGTAGCCGATGACGGCGGCGAGCAGGACGAGTGTCGGTGAGACGAGTACCGCGCCCAGGCGGCCGCGGCCGCGTTCGGGTGTTTCGGACAGCTGACTCATGGTGCGTTCCCGTCTGACGCGCATCACTGCTGGCTCGTCGCGGCGAGGATCGCCGCCTGAATGTCTCTGAGCGCCTTGTCGGTCGACTTGTCGCCCTTGATCGCCGCGTATGCGTTCTCGCTGATGGCCTGCGTGACGGCGGGATAGAACGGCGTCATCGGCCGTTCGGTCGCGGTCGTGATGCTCTGTTCGAGCGTGCGGAGGTAGCCGAGCGCGGGGTCGTGGAGGAGCGACGGGTCGTGGTAGAGGCTCGCGAGTACGGGTGACTGGCCCTCTTCGATCAGCAGTTTCCGCTGGACCTTGGGGGACTGCAGGTAGGCCAGGAAGTCCCGTGCGGTCGCCTTGTGCACCGAGTAGACGTTCACGGCGTTGTCCTGGCCGCCGAGAGTCGTACGCCCCGGGCCGTCGACCCCCGGCAGCGTCGTGACGCCGAACCTGCCCTTCACCACCGAGCCGCCGTCGCTGTTGGCGAGCGGGTACACATACGACCAGTTGCGGAGGAACAGCAGCTTGCCGGCTTCGAACGCCTGCCGGCTCTCCTCTTCCTCGTAGGTGATCCCTTCCTTCGGGATGTCGCCGTCACGGTAGGCGTCGACGAGGAGGGACAGCCCTTTCCGTGCGGCCGGTGTGTCGGCCGAGGGCGTCGTGCCGTCGGACTTGAGGAAGCCGCCCCCGGCGGCGGCGACCGCCTCCGCGACGTTGACGGTGAGTCCCTCGTACTTCGCGAACTGGCCCGCGTAGCAGCCCATGTGGTGTTCCCGGGCGACTCCGCAGTCCGCCAGGAGCTCCTGCCAGGTCCGCGGCGGCCGCGGTATCAGGTCCTTGCGGTAGTAGAGCAGGCCGGCGTCGGTCATGAACGGCGCCGCGTACAGCGTGCCCCGATACTCCGCGGTCGCGACCGTCTGCTTCAGCAGCGGCGACGTGTCCATGGTGTAGGCGCCGTCGAACGGCTGCAGCCATCGGTGCGCCGCGTACTCCGCGATCGTCACGACGTCGGCCCCGAGGACGTCGTAACCGGAGTCCTTCGCCTTGAAATGCTGCACCAGGTTGTCGTGCAGCTCGTTCACGTCGCTGAACTGTTTGAGTGTCACCGGCTGGTCGGGATGGAGCTTGTTCCACGCGTCGATGACCTGCTTGCTCGCGGTACCGGACTCGTCCGAGGCCTCGACGAACGTGATCGGACCGCGGCCGGTCAGATGTCGCCGGGCGGCCTGGAGGCCGCTGTCGGGCGCCGCGCAGCCGGCGACCGTCAGCATGAGCGCCGTCAACGCGGCGGCCAGCGCACGCCGAGCACTCACGTTCATTCGATTCTCCTCGTCTGCGACGGCCTGGGTGGTCACGCGGAAAGCAGGACGATCGCTTCCCAGGGGCGGAGGGTCGGCGCCGAGCCGGCCTCGGGCAGGTCCTCGCGGATCGTGGCACTGGACAGCACCGGCTCCCCGGTGAGCTCCAGCGGCTGGGGATCGGCGGAGAAGTTGGCGGCCACCGTCAGGGAGCCGCTGGTGTAGACCCATCGCGTCTTCGACACCGCGACCTCGCGGTACGGGGCGACGACACCGGCGAAGGCCTCCTTGCGGAGCGCCACGAGCGCGCGGACCAGCGCGAGTGTCGACGTACCGTCGGCTCGCTGCTCGGCGACGTTGAGGCTCTCGTCATCCGGAAGCGGTAGCCAGGGTGTCCCGGTCGTGAAGCCCGCCCCAGGCGTGCGGTCCCAGCGCATCGGCGCACGCGCGTTGTCCCGCGGCCACTGCCCGTTCCGGCCCTCGGCCGTGAGCGGGTCCCGGTGCAGGTGGGGAGGGATGTCGCTGTCGACCATCCCCAGCTCGTCACCGTAGTAGAGCGCGTACGTCCCGGGAAGGGTCGCCAGGAGCGTGTGGGCCAGGCGGGTCCTGCGCGGGTCCCCGTCCGCCCATCGCGTCGCGAGGCGCGGCAGGTCGTGGTTCGAGCCGGCCCAGACCGGGCATGCGCCGGCCGGGAACGCGGCCAGCGAGTCCGCGACGACGCGGGAGAGCGCGAGTGCTTCGAAAGGAGCGAAGATGAACGGGAAGTTGAACCCGAGCTGGAGCTGGTCGTTGTCGCCGTAGTACGGCGCGAGCTCGTCGACGCGCGCCACCCAGGTCTCCCCGAGGAGCAGCGGCGTCTCCGGCCGGCTCTCCGCGCGACGGCGCCAGTTCCGGTAGACGTCGTGCACCTCGGGCTGGTTGAAGTTGTAGAGGTGCTGGAGTCCGTACCGGCCCTGCACCGCGGTGCCGTAAATGTAGGCGCCGTCGTGCTTGGGGTTGTCCCGAAGCAGCGCGTCCTTGTACAGGCCATTGGCGACGTCGATGCGGAACCCGGCGATTCCGCGATCGAACCAGAAATCCATGATGGCCTCGAATTCGGCGTGCACCGCCGGGTTCCACCAATTCAGGTCCGGCTGTTCGGGGAGGAAGTTGTGGAGGTAGTACTCGCCGCTTTCCTCATCCCACGTCCACGCCGGTTCGCCCGTGTCGTCGAGCCAGTTGTTCGGCGGGGATCCGTCGCTCTCGGGCGGCGCCCAGACGTAGTAGTCGCGGTACACCGAGCCCGCCGTGGACCGCGCCTCGACGAACCACGGATGCTCGCTGCTGGTGTGGTTGGGGACCAGGTCGAGCATGACGCGCATCCCGCGGTCCCGTGCCCGTGAGATGAGGTCGTCGAGGTCGTCGAGGGTGCCCAGCTCCGGGTGGACGCCGCGGTAGTCGGAGACGTCATAGCCCCAGTCGTGGTCCGGGGACGGCATCGTCGGGGAGAGCCAGAGCGCGTCGACGCCGAGCCACTGGAGGTGGTCGAGCCGGTCGATCAGACCACGAAGATCGCCATAACCGTCGCCGTCGCTGTCTTGGAACGAGCGGACGTAGACGTGGTAGAGCGTGGCGCCGTGCCACCAAGGGGAATGGTTCATCGGGGGGCCTCTCCGGGCGGGCGTCTCTGGCCGAGGAAGGGTAAGTGACTTCGCCAAACGAATCGTGATTCGTTTGATCGGTATGCTGTACAGCGGGCATTGCAGCTGTCAACGCCCTAAACGAACGACGTTCGTTAAGCAGGTGCCGCGACGACGAAAGCGATTCGGAAGGGGCCCGAATGCCGCGCCCGAGCAAGCCGCTGCTCTCCCGGGAGATCATCGCCAACGCCGCGCTGGAGATGACCAGTGAGACCGGCGGGTTCACCGTGCCCGGGCTGGCGAGGCGGCTCAACGTCCGCCAGTCGTCGTTGTACAACCACGTGAGCGGCCGAGCCGAGATCATCGAGCTGATCCGCCGGCAGTTGCATGAGGCGATGGCGGTCCGCGTGGACGTGACCGACGACTGGCCGGACGTCATCCGGCACATCGCCTCCGCGCAGCGCTCGTCGATGGCCAAGCACCCGTGGCTCATTCCGCTGCTCGCGACCTCGCCCGCAGACCTGGACGCCGCGATCACCACGGTCGAGAACTTCGCCACCGTCCTGTGCCGTGCCGGTTTCAGCGACCGGGACGTCGTGCTCGTCATCGCGATGATCGACATCGTGACGATCGGCGCGAGCCTGGACCTGGCCTCGCCGGAGGACATCTATCCGGCCGAGGTCCTCGCCGAGGCGACGACGCTGGCACGCGTCATGCGAAGCAGCCCGCCGGGAGCCTCCCGCGCGGACGCCGCCTTCGAGTTCACCATCGAGATCATCATCGAGGCGATGCGCGCCCGGCTCCGTCGGCCGAACCCGGGTTGACCGACATTGACCCGGGGCCGAGACCGCCGGACCGACCGCGATCAACTCTCAGAGATCACGACCGGCCGTCGTGGTCAGGCGGTGGGTGAGGGAGGTGTGGCGGCGTCCGGCGCCCGCGGTGCGTACGGCCGCCGCCAGCGCGCGGCGTGAGCCGGCCAGCACGACCAGCTTCTTCGCCCGGGTCACCGCGGTGTAGAGCAGGTTGCGCTGGAGCATCATCCACGAGCTGGTCGTCAGCGGGATGACCACGGCCGGGTACTCGCTGCCCTGCGAGCGATGGATCGTCACGGCGTACGCGTGCGCGAGCTCGTCCAGCTCGGCGAAGTCGTACGCGACGCTCTCGTCCTCGTCGGTGCGCACGGTCAGGGTCTGCTCCTCCAGCGACAGGGCGGTGACCACGCCGACCGTGCCGTTGAAGACCCCGGCGGCGCCCTTGTCATAGTTGTTCCGGAGCTGGGTGACCTTGTCGCCGACGCGGAAGACGCGCCCGCCGTAGCGGCGTTCCGGCCGGTCGTCGCGGTGCGGCGTGAGTGCCTCCTGCAAGAGCCCGTTGAGGTTGCCCGCGCCGGCCGGCCCGCGGTGCATCGGGGCGAGCACCTGCACGTCGCGCCGTGGGTCGAGGCCGAACCTCCGCGGTATGCGGCGGGCCACGATGTCGACCGTCAGCTCCGCCGTGGGCTCGGTCTCCTCGCACGGGAACAGGAAGAAGTCGGGGAACCCGCGCACGTGGGGCGCCTGCCCGGCGTTGATGCGGTGCGCGTTGACCACGATCCCGGACTCCTGCGCCTGCCGGAAGATCTTGGTGAGCCGGACGCGCGGCACCGCGTCGGCGGCGAGCAGGTCGCGCAGCACCTCGCCGGCGCCGACCGACGGCAGCTGGTCGACGTCGCCGACCAGCAGCAGGTGCGCGCCGCGTGGCACGGCCTTGACCAGCTTGTTCGCGAGGATCACATCGACCATCGAGGTCTCGTCCACCACGATCAGGTCGGCGTCGAGCGGGTTGTCGCGGTCGAACTCCGGCTCGCCGCCCGGCTGCAGCTTGAGCAGCCGGTGCACGGTCGCGGCCTCGTGGCCGGTCAGCTCGGCGAGCCGCTTGGCCGCCCGCCCCGTCGGCGCGACCAGCAGCACCTTGGCCTTCCGTGCGACGGCCAGCTCCACCACGGACCGTACGGTGAAGCTCTTGCCGCAGCCCGGCCCGCCGGTGAGCACGGCGACCCGTGAGGTCAGCGCCAGGCGTACCGCCTCCTCCTGCTCGGGCGCGAGGTCGGTGCCCGTACGGCGGTGGAGCCAGGCGAGCGCCCGGTCCCAGTCGACCTCCTGGAAGGCGGGGAGACGGTCCTCCTTCGTGCGCAGCAGGTCCAGCAGACCGCCGGCGAGGGAGCGTTCGGCGCGGTGGAACGGCGGCAGGTAGACGGCGGGCACCTCGCCGTCGCCCACCGGCACCCGCTCCCGTACGACCTCCTCCGTGGCGGCGGCGTCGTCCACACAGGGCGGGACGAGCTCACGCGGCACCTCGAGGATCTTCACGGCCTCCGTGACGAGGTTCGGCTCGGGCAGGTAGCAGTGCCCGTTGTCGGCGGCCTGCGAGAGCGTGTACCGCAGGCCGGCCTTGATCCGCTCGGGCCCGTCGTGGGGCATCCCCAGGGCGCGGGCGATGGTGTCGGCGGTGCGGAACCCGATGCCCCAGACGTCGGCGGCCAGCCGGTACGGGTCCTTGCGCACGACCTCGATGGACTGGTCGCCGTACTTTTTGTAGATGCGCACGGCGAGCGAGGTGGACACGTCATGGCCCTGCAGGAAGACCATGACCTCCTTGATGGCCTTCTGCTCCTCCCACGCGTCGCCGATCCGCTTCGAGCGCTTGGGCCCCAGCCCGTACACCTCGACCAGCCGGGCGGGCTCCTCCTCGATGACGCGCAGGATGTCGGTGCCGAAGTGCTCGACCATGCGGTCGGCCATGACCGGTCCGATGCCCTTGATGAGGCCCGACCCCAGATAGCGGCGGATGCCCTGGACGGTCGCGGGCAGGACGGTCGTGTACGAGCGGACCTCGAACTGGCGGCCGTACTTCGGGTGCGTGGTCCAGCGTCCGGTGAGCCGCAGGCTCTCGCCGATCTGCGCGCCGAGCAGCGGCCCGACCACGGTCAGCAGGTCCGGGCCGGTACGGTCCGTCGCGACGCGGGCGATCGTGTACCCGGTCTCCTCGTTGGCGTAGGTGATCCGTTCGAGCACCGCCTCGAGCTCCCGCAGCCCGCCGGAGGCGTCCGGTTGTGCGTCCGTCACATCGGCCATGGTGCCCGAGCCGGCCGAGCGCCGAGGCCGTCGGCGGCCGGAATCCGAAATCCCCGACACGCCCTGACTCTGAAACCGAGGGGACATCTGAGCCGGATGAGGTGCACGGGCGCCGGTGCCCGCGGCGGCGCACCCGGGGTCCGGCGGATCGGGGGACCGCATAGGCTCATTGGCGTGAACCGTGCTCCGCGATGGTTGTTGCCGGCCGTCCTGGCGGTCCTTCTGTCCGCCGTGGTCGTCGGCACGATTCTCCATTGAGTCGCCCGCGCCAGGCTTCACGCGCCCGGGGAGCGGTGAAGACCCAGAGCATGTCGCCGCGATCCATCTCCAGGGCCCTTGCCGCCCTCCTCACCGTCGGGGCGACCGTGATCCCCGGTACGGCGCGCGCCGCCGACGACGAGCCGAAGAAGCTCTGCACGATCAAGGACCCGCGCATCGGTGAGTCCAGCGGCCTGGCCGCCAGCCGGCGCCACCCCGGCATCGTCTACACCTTCAACGACTCCGGTGGGCTGCCGCAGGTGTACGCCCTGGGCCCGGACTGCCGCACGCGGGCCACGCTGACGTTCGGCGGCGCGCGCAACCGCGACTGGGAGGCGATGGCGCTCGGGCCGAACGGGATCTACGTCGGCGACATCGGCGACAACCTGAACGGCGCCTGGCCGTACGTCACCGTCTACCGCATCCCCGAGCCGTCGGTGCTGCGCAGCCAGACGCTGCACGCCACGGCGTACCGGATCAAGTACGCCGACGGCCCGCGCAACGCCGAGACCCTGATGATCAATCCGCGTACGGGGCGGCTGTACATCGCGAGCAAGGCGTTCAGCGACTCGCTGTACGAGGGCCCCAAACGTCTCAGCACGACCGGTTACAACATCATGCACAAGGTCGGCGACGCGCCGTTCTACGCGACCGACGGCGCGTTCGCGCCCGACGGGCGGACCTTCGTGATCCGCGGCTACTGGGGCGCGGAGATCTACCGCGCGCCGGGCAAGAAGATCGCGGACGTCTCCATTCCGAGCCAGAAACAGGGCGAGGGCATCACGTTCACTCCCGACGGCCGGTCGCTGTTGCTCAGCTCCGAGGGCAAGAATCAGCCGCTGTGGCAGGTGCCGGTTCCGGCCAATGCGCTGCCGGCGCGAACCAGCAGCGCGTCTCCGGGGAACTCATCGGGAAAGGACGGTGCGAGTGGCAGGCCTGCCGGCGGTTCGAAGAAGCTGTCGGCGGTCAGTCTGGTCCTGGTCGCCGGAGTGATCGTTCTGATCGCCGGTCTGTTCGCTCGCAGACGAGGGTCATGACGGGATGGGCGCTGACATGTCACGATCTGTTCTCGTGAACCTCGAGTTGATCGGCCTCCGCGCTCCGGCGCGCCGGCTGCGTCCGGTGGCGGCCGGGCCCTTCGCTCTTCTCTCGTTGGTCGTCGCGCTGCTGCCGATCCGGCCGGCGGGGCTGTGGCTGACCGCCGTGATCGCCTGTTACACGCTGCCCTGGCTCCTGGGCCTGCGGGAACGGCGGCCGGGCCGCTGGCGGCTGTCCGCGCGCGGCCTTGAGCGTCTCGCCGCCGACGGCACGGTGACGGAGGCGTACGAACTGAGCCGCGTCGAGGAGTTCGCGGTGACCGCGGACGACGGCGTTCTCACGATCTTCCACCGATTCGGCGCCACGGTGGCGGGCCCGCTCGCCGAGATGGGCTTCGACCTGCTGAGTTTCTACGTCACCGCGCGGCGCCTGGGCATCACCACCCACGTGATCGACGGCGACCGGTCGCTCTTCGAGGACGACGGCCTGCCGCAGGAGGACGAGGCGCCGCGCGCCCTCGGCCGCCGCGCCGAGCAGCGCCTGCGCGACCAGGAGGCGGCCCTGCTCGCCGTCGCGCACGAGCCGCGG
>NZ_JBHLZP010000133.1:0-17345 GCF_042429965.1 Actinoallomurus acaciae | reverse complement strand
CTGCGGGCCGTCCGGCACCGTGTGCGCCCACGTGCGGCCGAGGGTCTCGGCGGCGGCGGCCGCCTCGGCGTGCGGCCGGCCCGTGAGCACGTCGAGGAGTTCCTGCGCGGAGGGGCGCGCCGCCGGGTCCTTGGACAGGGCGCGGGCCACCAGGCTCCGCAACCCCTCGTCCAGACCGTCCAAAGACGGCTCGCCGTGCGTGATCTGGTAGAGCACGGACGGCACGGTCGGGCCGTCGAAGGGCGCCCGTCCCGTGCCGGCGAAGGCCACCACGCACGCCCAGGCGAACACATCGGAGGCCGGTGAGGCCTTGGCGCCGGAGATCAGCTCGGGCGCCATGTACGCCGGGGTGCCGATGAACTGGCCCGTGCGCGTCGCGCCGGACACGGTGTCCAGAGCGCGCGCGATGCCGAAGTCGATGACGCGGGGCCCGACGGAGGACAGCAGGACGTTCGCCGGCTTGAGGTCGCGGTGGACGACTCCGGCACCGTGGATCGCGGTGAGGGCGGTGGCGACACCGACCGCGAGGTGCTCCAGGCTGGAGCCGCGCATCGGGCCGCTGGCGGTGACGAACTCCTGAAGGTCCGCGCCGTCGACGAACTCGGTGACGATGAACAGGGGCTCGCCGTCGAGCTGCGCGTCCAGCACCGGGGCGGTGCAGAAACGCCGCACCTTGCGGGCCGACTCGACCTCCCGGCGGAACCGGTCGCGGAACGTCTCGTCGTCGGCCAGCTCGGGGCTGATCACCTTGACCGCGGCGCGTTCACCGCTCGCGGACTCGGCGAGGTAGACGATGCCCATCCCGCCGCGTCCGAGCCGCCCGATGATCCGATAGTCCCCAAGCTGCTGCGGATCGCTGGGCCGCAAAGGGCTTGTCACGTGGTTTTCGGTCACAGCGGTCCAGATCCTCCCGTGTCAACAGTCGATAAGACTAGTGGGCGGATCGCGCTGGTTCCCCGTGATTGATGGCAAGTGCGAATGAATGTTGCCATTTGAAAACGGCGGCGGCCCGTCACGGGCCGCCGCCGCTCGCCACCTCCGTGACAGGTGACGTGGTCGCCTGCTACGCGTAAACGGCGTCGTCGGTGATGTCGACGCGGGAGCGGTCGGGCAGCAGGGCGGTCGCGATCAGGGTCAGCACGGCCGCCAGCACCATCATCGCCGAGATCGCCCACCAGCCGTGGTCGTGCAGCAGCCAGGTCGCCAGCAGCGGCGCCGGCCCGCCGGCGATCACCGAGGCGAGCTGGTAGCCGATGCCCGCGCCGCCGTACCGCAGGTTGGTCGGGAAGACCTCGGCGATGAGCGAGGCCTGCGGCCCGTACTGCAACGCGTGCGGCACCTCCGACAGCATGACGGTGAGGAAGATGACCACGCCGATACCGGTATTGATCAGTTCGAAGTATGGAAAAGCAATGATCGCGGTCAGCAACGCCCCGGCGGCGTAGATCCGTTTACGGCCGATCGAGTCGCTGAGATGCCCGGCCACCGGAATGACGATCAGCGCCACGACGGCGGCGGCCGCCACCGCGTTCAGCGCGAAGGTGTTGGACCGGCCCGCGTCCTTCTCCATGTACGTCAGGGCGAAGGAGGTGAAGATGTAGAAGGGCGCCTGCTCCGAGCAGCGCAGCAGCGCGCTCAGCACGATCTCCTTGGGGTGGCGCCGGATGACCTCGGCCACCGGCACCTTGGCGACCTGCCGCTTCTCCACGACCTCGGCGAACAGCGGCGTCTCCATGACGCGGAGCCGCACCCACAGGCCGATCGCGACGAGGACGAGGCTGAACAGGAACGGCAGCCGCCAGCCCCAGTTCTTGAAGGCGTCGCCGCTCGCGCTGGCCACCGAGGACATCGCGACCGTGCCGAGGATCAGCCCGATCGGAACGCCCATCTGCGGCCAGCTCGCCATGAGCCCGCGTTTCTTACTGTCGCCCCACTCCATCGAGAGCAGGACCGAGCCGCTCCACTCGCCGCCGACCGCCACGCCCTGCAGGACGCGCAGCACGACCAGCAGGATCGGCGCGGCCACGCCGATGGAGTGCGTGCCCGGCAGCACGCCGATGAGGGCGCTGGACAGGCCCATGAGGACCAGCGTGACGATCAGCGTCGCCTTGCGGCCGAGGCGGTCGCCCCAGTGCCCGAAGATCACCGCGCCGACGGGGCGCGCGGCGAACCCGACGGCGTACGTCGCGAACGACGACAGCGTCCCGGCATAGTCGCTCGACGAGGGGAAGAAGACGTCCTTGAAGACGACCGCCGCCGCGGTGTTGTAGAGGAAGAAGTCGTACCACTCGATCGACGTGCCGACCACGCTCGCGATCGCGGCCATCCGGACCTGCGACCCGCGTTCGTTGTCGTCAAGGGAGCGTGCTCGCCGCGCCTCGCCCGGCTCCAGGACCATGAATCCTCCTGTCGCCCCCGATGCTGATGAGAAATCGCCAGGACGTTTACCCGGGTTTCGGGCAACAGAACGCACCTAATGTGACGAAAAGCACGCTGAATCATTGGCAATGCGGTCACGACGTCACACGAGAGCCGCCGCACTCTCCACCTGACGCCCGGCCCGTACGAGCAGGCTCAGCAGCGCGGCCGCGAACATGATGCCGGCGCTCGCGGTGAACGCCAGATGCATCCCGTCGATGAAGGACAGGTCGCTGACCCGGACCAGCAGGCGGGCCACCTCCGGCCGGGTGTTCGCGGGCACCGGAGCGACGCCCTGGGAGATCGCCCCCTTCATCAGGTCCACCTGCGCGGAGGTCGGGGCCGGCAGCCCGGCGTCCTTCATGTGTCCCGGCAGCACGTTCGCCACCTTCGCGGTCATCACCGCGCCGAGCACGGAGGTGCCGAGCGCGCCGCCGACCTGCATCGCCACCTGCTGGAGACCGCCCGCGACCCCGGCCAGGGCGACCGGGGCGTTCCCGACGATGATGTCGGTGGCCGCCACGAGGACCGGGCTCAGCCCGATCCCGAGCAGCGCGAACCACGGCGTCATCGCCCAGAAGCCCGCCTCCACCCCGATGTGGGACAGCCCGAGGAAGGCGCCGGCGGCGCACACCATCCCGGCGACCAGCGGAACACGCGGCCCGACCTTGCTGATCAGCCCGCCGGCCGCGGGCGAGGCCACCATCATCGCGAGCATCATCGGCAGCAGCCGCACGCCGGTCTGCACGGGGGACAGCAGGTGGACGCTCTGCAGGTAGAAGGTCAGGAAGAACATCCCGCCGAACATCCCGAAGGCCATGAGCATCATCAGCACGGCACCGACCGACAGCGGGACGGACCGGAACAGCCCGAGCGGCAGCAGCGGCTCGCGGGCCTTGATCTCCCGCAGCACGAAGAAGGCCAGCAGCACGACGGCCGCGCCCAGGAACGCCAGCGTCTTCACGTCGGCCCAGCCGTACGACGGCGCCTTGATCACGGCCCACACGAGCGAGAACAGCGTGCCCGACAAGAGCAGGATGCCGGGAATGTCGAAGGAGGAGCCCCGGTCGCCGCCGCGGGCGTTCAGCAGGAACAGGCCGCCGACCACCAGGGCGACGAGGCCGACCGGGACGTTGATGAAGAACACCGACTCCCAGTTGATGTGCTGGACGAGCAGGCCGCCGGCGATCGGGCCGGCCGCGGTCGAGGCCGCGATGCAGGCGCTCCAGATGCCGATGGCCATGTTGAGGCGCTCGGCCGGGAAGGCGGCGCGCAGGAGCCCGAGCGCGGTCGGCTGGAGCATCGCCCCGAAGACGCCCTGGATGACGCGCAGGCCGATCATGAGCCCGATGTCCCTGGACAGGCCGATGCCCGCCGACGCGAGCGCGAAGCCGACGACGCCGATGAGGAAGACCGGCTTGTGACCCAGGCGGTCACCGAGCTTGCCCGCGGTGATCAGCGACACCGCGAGCGCGAGCAGGTACCCGTTCGTCACCCATTGCAGGTCCGGCAGTGACGCGCCGAGGTCGTGGGAGATCGCCGGGTTGGCGATCGCCACCACCGTGGTGTCGAGGGTGACCATGATCACGCCGAGTGCGACGGCGATCAGCGTCAGCCATGGGTTGCCGTGCCCACGGCGGGCCGTACGGCCCGACGCGGCGGGTGCGGAGTGCTGTGCGACCGGCTGAGACATCCATTCCCCCTCGATCGGTACGAGCGCGGCCTTCTCTGAAAGTTATGGCAGCTACTGACAAATGACAAACGTCTTTGAAGAGTCACTTGCTGTCATATGGCAGACTATGAACAGAAGGGGAGGTGAGAGCGCGAATGGCAGGCATGATCGACGCCCACGTCGCCGGCCTGCGCGAACGCAAGAAGCAGCGCACTCGCTGGGCCCTGGTCGACGCCGCGCTCGACCTGTTCCTGGCCAAGGGCTACGAGGCGACCACGGTCGATGAGATCGTCGCCGCGGTCGACGTGTCGCAGCGCACCTTCTTCCGGTACTTCGCCGGCAAGGAGGACATCGCCCTGTCGCTGCTGACCGGCTACGACACCCTGTTCATCGCGGCGCTGGCCGAGCGCCCGCCCGCGGAGCCGCCGATCGTCGCGCTGCTGGCCTCGCTCGACGTCTCCCTCGACGCTATCCGGGAGAGCGACGAGGCGGACACGGCCCGGTTCCGCAAGCTCCACCGCCTGATCGACGACACGCCCGCCGTCGCCGCCGGGCAACTGCGCAGGTTCGCCGAGACCGAGCAGGCCGCGGCGCGGATCATCGCGCGGCGCGCGGGCACCGACGTGGTGACCGACCCGCGGCCCCACCTGGTGGTCGCCTCGTTCATGTCGGCCGTCCGGGTGGCCTACGAGACCTGCGTACGGGACGAGGTGGTCGACCCCGCCGAGGTGGTGCCCCGCGTGCGCGGGCTCATCGCGCTCGCCGCCGGCACACTGCCCGGCGCCTGGGCCGCGGCCACCTGAGGGCTCAGCTCAGGGGCACCGGGAGGTCGCGGGTGTGCAGGACGGTCAGGTGCGACACCGCACGGGTCAGTACGACGTACAGTCGCCGCAGCCCCGGTGTGACCGCGCCGCCGTCGGCCGTCGCGGCCGGCTCGGCGTCGGCGATGTCCGCGGGTTCGACGACGATGACCTGGTCGAACTCCAGGCCCTTCGCCTGCGTCGCGGGCGTGAGGACCAGGCGCGCCCCGGCGAAGCCGTCCGTGAGCGTCACGTGGTCGAGTCCTTCGGCGGTCAGCAGCCCGGCGAGCGCGGGCACGGTCGCGTCGGCCGTGATCAGCCCGACCGAGCCCTCGTCGGCGAGGGCCTCCCGGCAGGCGGCCACGACCGCGGCGTCCGCGTCGGCGCCCTCGATCCGGCGGATCTCCAGCGACCCCGGCGCGGAGCGTACGGACGTCGGCGGGGCCAGGCCCGGCGCGATCGCGGGCAGCAGCCGGCTCGCGAAGTCGATGATCTGACGCGGCACCCGGTAGCCGCGGTCCAGGACGGTCCGCTCCGCGTCCGGCTTGCCGAGGTGGCGCAGGAGCGTCGCCCAGTCGCCGATCGCCCACGGCGTGGTGCCCTGGGCGATGTCGCCGAGCACGGTGGCCGAGCCGGTCTCACATCGCCGTCCCACCGCCCGGCACTCCATCGCCGACAGGTCCTGTGCCTCGTCGAGGACGACGTGACCGAGGCTGGGCGTCCGGCTGATGATGTCGGCCGCCTCGTCCACCAGCACCGCGTCCGCGCGGGACCAGCGTGCCGACTTGGGGCCCCGGGCGGGCCGCTCCCACAGCAGCGCGGCCTGCTCGTCGGCGTCGAGCAGCCCTTCGGCCGCCTCGGCGAGGAAGTCCGCGTCGGACAGCAGCCGCATCACCACGCGTACGGGGGCGAGCGCGGGCCAGGCCTGGTCGACCATCGCCTTCACCGGCCGGGTGCGGCGCACGGCCTCGTGCGTACGGTCGTCACACGCCTCGCCGGCCGACTCCATGCGGATGAGGATCGCGTGCGCGATGCGGTGGGAGAGCAGGTCGCGGCCCGCGCCGTACCGGACGCCGCGGGTGCGCAGCTCGCCGGCCAGTTCGGCGATCTCGAACGCCGGGACCCGCCAGCGCCGCGTGCCGCGCGGCAGCACGAGCGCCTCGTCCGGCTCGCGCAGGTGGCCCCAGATCGCCCGGTGCAGCACCTCCGCCATCCGCGCGTCCCCCTTGATCCGCGCGGTCGCGGGGGTGTCCCGACCCTTGACCGGGACGGCGTCGAGCAGCCCGCCGAGGGTCTCCTGCCGGACGTTGATCTCGCCGAGCGCGGGCAGCACGCCGCGGATGTAGTCCAGGAACGAAGAGCTCGGCCCGATGACGAGCACGCCGCCGCGGCGCATCCGCTCACGGTGGGCGTAGAGGAGGTAGGCGACCCGGTGCAGGCCGACCGCGGTCTTGCCGGTGCCGGGCGCGCCCTGCACGCACAGCGTGTGCTCGGCCCCGGCCCGTACGATGTCGTCCTGCTCGGGCTGGATCGTGGCGACGATGTCGCGCATCGGGCCCACGCGAGGGCGCTCGATCTCCTCGATGAGGATGCGCGACTCGGCCTGCGTGGTGAAGTCCTCGTCCTCGAACGCCGTCAGCTCGCCGCCGGAGTAGCCGAACCGCCGCCGTAGCACGAGCCCCATCGGGTCGGCCGTGCTCGCCTTGTAGAACGGCCGGGACATCGGCGCCCGCCAGTCGATGACCAGGGGCTCGCCGCCGTTGTCGTGGACGTGCCGGCGGCCGATGTAGAGGCGTTCGTCCGGATGGTCGAGGCGCCCGAAGAACAGCGCGGTCGAAGGGTCGTCGAGCAGCGCCTCCGCACGCTTGGCCAGCTCACCCGCCAGGACCTCCGCCGACACCCAGTCGCCGGCGGACGAGGCGTCCAGCGTGAGGACGTTCTCCCGCATCCGCCCCAGCGCCGCCCGGGAACGCCGGAGATAATCGCGCTCGGCGGTTATCTCCGCCTCGATGTCCTCGGCTTCCTGGGCAGGCATGACGGAACCCTTCCGGTAGGTGGGGGGAGCGTTGGGGGCGCAAAGTCACCAACGTAGTACGGAAGACGCGGCGGCTCACCTCAATTTCCCCGCCGCCCGTGCGCTAAGTTCGAACGGAGTCGAACCATTGCTCCTGGGAGGTCACATGCGCGCGATCGTCGTCACCGAGTTCGGCGGGTCCGAGGTCCTGCGGGCCACCGACCACGAGGACCCGCGGCCGGGTCCCGGCGAGATCGTCATCGACGTCATCGCGAGCGGCGTGAACTATCGCGACACCTACGAGCGCACCGGCGCCTACCCGAAGGACCTCCCCTACGTCCCGGGCCTGGAGGGCGCGGGCCGGGTCGGCGCGGTGGGCGAGGGCGTGACCGGGATCGCCGTCGGTGACGTCGTGGTGTCGGCCGACATCAAGGGCTCGTACGCCGAGCGCGCCGTGGTGCGCGCCGACCGCGCCGTGCCGGTCGGCGACGCCGGCCCGGAGCAGGCCGCCGCCGTGTTCCTGCAGGGACTGACCGCCCACTACCTCAGCCACTCGACGTACGCCATCAAGCCCGGCGACATCGCCCTGGTCCACGCCGCGGCGGGCGGCGTCGGGCTGCTGCTCACCCAGATGATCAAGCTGCGGGGCGGCCGCGTCATCGGAACGGTCTCCACGGAGGAGAAGGAGAAGCTCGCCCGCGACGCCGGCGCCGACGAGGTGGTGAGGTACGAGGGCTTCGCCGAGCAGGTCCGCCACCTGACCGGCGGCGTGCACGTCGTCTACGACGGCGTGGGCAAGACGACCTTCGACGACAGCATGTCGGTACTGCGCCCCCGGGGAATGCTGGCACTGTACGGCGCGTCGAGCGGCCCGGTGCCGCCGGTGGACCCGCAGCGGCTCAACGCCGCCGGGTCGCTGTTCCTCACCCGCCCCACCCTCGCCCACTACGCCGCCACCCGCGAGGAGCTGACCCTGCGCGCCCAGGACCTGTTCGGCTGGATCGCCGCCGGCGACCTGTCGGTGCACATCGGCGGCCGGTACCCGCTGGAGGAGGCCGGGCGAGCGCACGACGACCTGGAGTCGCGCCGCACGACGGGCAAGCTCCTGCTCATCCCCTAACGGGGCAGGACCTTCCACAGGGTCAGCGTCTCCACCAGACCGGTGGTGGCCGGGAGGCGGCGCAGTTCGTCCGGGGTGACCCACCGGGCGTCGGCCGCGTCGTCGCCGGGGGCGAGGGTGCCGCCGGTCACGACGGCGGCGTAGTCGTGGATGTCGTAGGTCACTCCGGCCGGCCCGGCGCGCTCGACCGAGCCGACGAGGTGGCCCGGCTCGACGCGCAGGCCGGTCTCCTCGACCAGTTCCCGCGCCACCGCCTCGGCGTCGGACTCGCCCGCCTCGACCCGTCCGCCCGGCAGTGACCACAGGCCCTCACCCGGGGGATGCCCCCGGCGGATGAGCAGGAGCCGGCCCTCGGCGTCATGGACGATCGCTCCCACGCAGCGCACGTGCATGCCGACAGGATGCCCGCGAAAGCGGGCGGCGCGCATCCCGCCGAGCGATCGGCAGGACACGAACGCCGCCTTGCGGGCCCGGGTTCGCCCGTATCGCGGGCGTATCGAGAATCGCATACGCCGCCGCAACGGTCCCGCGTCTTCAGTGGAGGCATGGACCACAGTGCATCAACGGCCGGTCCGCCCATCGGGGAGGGACCGTGACCATGGATTCGGATTCCGTACGCCGTGTCGACCGGCGGCGGCTGCTCGGGTGGGGCGGGCTGGCGGCCGCAGGCGTGGTGGCCGGCGTGTCGCCGGTGGGCGCCCGGTCCGGCCTCGCCGACCAGGCCGCGGCCGGCGACGACCGGGTCCCGCCGGACACCCTTCCCGGCGGGGCCTACGACCGGTACGTGGCGAGGCTGGCCGCCGAGGGCAGGTTCTCCGGCGTGGTGCTGCTGTCGCACCAGGGCCGGACGGTGCTGTCCCGCTGCTACGGCATGGCCGACGAGGACAAGAGGATCGCCAACCACGAGGGCACCGCGTTCAGCCTCAGCTCGGCGGGCAAGCCGTTCCACGCGGTGGCCGTCCTGCAACTGGCGCAGCGGGGCGAGGTGAAGCTGTCGGACACGGTGGGCGCCCATCTGAAGGGCTTCGCCAAGGATGTCGCCGAGCAGGTGACCATCCACCACCTGTTGTCCGGCACCTCCGGGCTGGACTGCCCGGACGAGGACGTGAGACGCGTCTTCCACAGCCGGGACGAGGTGCACGAGTACTACGAGAAGCGGGCCCGGCAGGCGACGCTGGTGGGGGTCCCGGGCGTTCCCGACACCGCCCACGAGGAGGCGGAGGTCACCATCTCCGCGCTGATCGTGGAGGCCGTGACCGGCAGGACGTACTGGGACTACGTGCAGGAGAACATCTTCGGGCGCTGCGGCATGACCGGCTCGGCGTTCGTCACCAGGCCGCAGTGGCTCACCGACGGGCACATCGCGCACCCGTACATGAAGCTGGCCGACGGCAACGTGGTCGACGCCGTCCGCAACCTGGACGAGAGCAGCCCGGACCCGAACGTACTCGGCAAGAATCCGGGCCGCGCCTTCATCGACGCCCCCGGGGACGGTGGCTTCGCCACCGCGCCGGACCTGGTCCGGTTCGCGCGCGCCCTGGGCGACGGCACGGTGCTGGACCGGCCCTGGGCCGACGTGCTCACCGCCGCCAAGATCCCCCATGGACCGAAGGGGTTCGGCGCGTACGGGATTCCGGTCTCCATCGTCAACGGCCAGTGGATGTACCAGCGCGCCGGTGGCAACCCGGGTGTCAGCGCCAACTGGAACATCTACCCGTACACCGGCTGGGTCGGCGTCATCCTCGGCAACTGCGACGGCGTGCCGCTGCCGGAGATGATCGGGCAGGAGATGCAGGCCGTCACCGGGGCTCCGGCCGACGGAGGGACGGGTGGCTGAGCCACCGGAGGAGTCCACGTACCGCACACGCCACCACGACGGCGCGGACCCCTTGGCGCCACCTCGCCGCACGCGCGGAATCGTGCTCGTCGGCCTGGCGGTCCTCGGCCTGGCGGGCGCGATCTTCATCGTGCGGCGGCCGCTCATGATGTCCGCCTCGGCGTGTACGGCCGGGCGGTGGCACGGCTGCTTCGACACGGAGAACGGTGTGCTGCTCATGACGTCGGCCGGGCTGCCCCTGCCCGCTCTGGTGGCGTGTGCTCTGACGCTCCGCCGGCGCGCCGCCGGCGTCACCTCGGCGTGGCGGATGTCGCTGGCCGAGGTGGGCATGATCTACGGGACGGTGCCGTTCGTGTGGATCACCCTGATCCCGGGCCCGGAGGCCGGCCTCGTCCCCGGCCGGGTGAACCTGATCCCGCTGCGGGACCTGGTCACGATGGGGCCGGTCGGGATCGGCGGCAACCTGTTGATCTTCGCGGCGCTGGGGTTCTTCGCTCCGCTGCGGTTCGCCGCGACGGCGTCCGTGCCGCGGATCATGGTGCTCGGGGCAGGCTGCTCGGCCCTGGTCGAGACCGCACAGTACGTCCTGCGGCTGGACCGGGTGTCGTCCGTGGACGACGTCCTGGTCAACGCCGCCGGCGCCGTGCTGGCCGCGCTGGCGTCCCGCCACTGGTGGCGCCCCCGGGCCTCGCCGCCGCTCGTCGCGTTACAGTTGTGCCCCTGAGAAAAACCGGTTAAGTGAAAATCGGCCCACCGGGGGAGTCCGAATGAAGCGTCCCACGATCGCGGACATCGCCCGGCGCGCCGGCGTCACCAAGAGCACCGTCTCGTTCGCGCTGAACGACCGCCCCGGTGTGTCGGACGCGACACGGGCCCGCATTCTCGACATCGCCCGTGAGATGGGCTGGCAGCCGAGCCGGACCGCGCGCGCCCTGTCCGGCGGGCGCGCCGGCGTTCTCGGCCTCGTCGTGGACCGGCCGGCGCGGACGCTCGGCGTCGAGCCCTTCTACATGCAGCTCATCTCCGGCATCGAGGCCGAGCTGTCGAGCCGTGACATCGCGCTGCTGCTCCAGGTGACCGACGACGCCCGCGCGCAGGAGGCGACGTACCGGCGCTGGTGGGCCGAGCGCCGCGTCGACGGCGTCTTCCTCGTCGACCTGCGCGTCGACGACGAGCGCGCGAAGGTCCTGGCCGAGCTCGGCATGCCCGCGATCGTGGTCGGCGGACCCCACGGGCTGGGCGGCCTGCCGGGCCTGTGGAACGACGAGGTCGCCCCGGTCCGCTCGGTCATGGAGTACCTGGTGGCGCTCGGGCACCGGCGGATCGCCCGGGTGGCCGGGCTGCCCGGCCTGTGGCACACGGTCATGCGCGACGAGGCGTTCGAGCAGGCCGCCCGCGAGCTGGGCGTGACGCCGTCCGGGGGCACCGCCGACTACACCGGTGACGAGGCCGCCCGCGTGACGCGGCGGCTGCTCGCCTCCTCCGCCCCGCCGACCGCGATCGTCTACGACAACGACGTCATGGCCGTGGCCGGGCTGGACGTCGCGGCCGAGATGGACATCCGCGTCCCCGACCGGCTGTCCATCGTCGCCTGGGACGACTCGGTGCTCTGCCGGCTCGTCCACCCGCCGCTGACCGCCGTCGGCCTCGACATCGCCGCGTACGGCGCGGAGGTCGCGCGCCGCCTGGCCGACCTCGCCGCCGGGCGGCCGGTGACGAGCGCCTGCCACGCGACGGCGGTCCTGTCGCCCCGGGGCAGCACCGGACCGCTGCGCTGACGTCACCTCATATCGCCTGTTGACGCTAAACCGGTTTAGTGGTCCGATGCATGGAACCAGAGCCGGGGGCGTCCTCAGATGACTGACGGGTGATGGGAGACACAGGTGAAGGCACGCGGAATCGCGGCACTCGCGGCGAGCGTCACACTCGCCGCCGGGCTGTCGGCCTGCGGGAGCGGCGGAGGCGACGACTCGTCGCCCAAGACCCTGACCTACTGGGCGAGCAACCAGGGGCGCAGCATCCAGCAGGACCAGCAGGTGCTGGGGCCGGAGCTGAAGAAGTTCGAGGCCAAGACCGGTATCAAGGTCAAGCTCGAGGTGATCGGCTGGCCGGACCTGCTCAACCGGATTCTCGCGGCCGCCTCCAGCGGTCAGGGGCCGGACGTCGTCAACGTCGGCAACACCTGGTCGGCCTCACTGCAGGCGACCGGCGCCTTCCAGTCCTTCGACGACGCGACCATCGCCAAGGTCGGCGGCAGGGCGAAGTTCATCCCCTCGACGCTGACCTCCACCGGGGCGCCGGGCAAGCCGCCGGCGTTCGTGCCGCTCTACGGCCTGGCGTACGGGCTGTTCTACAACAAGAGGCTGTTCGCCGACGCGGGCCTGAAGCCGCCGCAGACCTGGCAGGACCTGGTGGCCGACGCGCGGAAGCTCACCGTGCCGGCCAAGAAGCAGTACGGCGTCGGGATCGAGGGCGCGAGCTACACCGAGGGTGCCCATTTCGCCTTCATGTTCGGCGCGCAGAACGGCGCGCGGCTGTTCCAGGGCGGCCAGCCCGGCTTCGACTCCCCGCAGATGGTCGCCGGGGTCAAGCAGTACGTGAACCTCCTGGCCGGTGACAAGGTCGTCAACCCCAGCGACGCCGAGGTCCTCAACGACGCCGACATGCTCAAGGAGTTCGCGACCGGCAAGTCGGCGATGATGATGATCCAGAGCTACGCCCCCACCGGCCTGAAGGAGAACGGCATGAAGGCCGGCGACTTCGGCGTCGTGCCGATCCCGACGCCGAGCCCGCTCCCGCCGGGCGGCCGCAAGGTCAGCAGCCACGTCGCCGGCATCAACATCGGCATGTTCAAGAACACGAAGAACAAGACCGGCGCGCTCAAGCTCATCGACTTCCTGACCAGCCCCGACGAGCAGAAGATCCTCAACAGCGTGCTCGGGGACCTGCCCGTCGTGCCGCAGGCCTACGACGACCCGAGGTTCCAGACGCCCGAGATCAAGACGTTCAAGGACATCCTGGCGAACTCCGCCGAGACCCTGCCGATGATCCCGCAGGAGGCGCAGTTCGAGACGCTCGTCGGCAACACCGTCAAGCAACTGCTCGCCGACGCCGCCGCGGGCAAACCCGTCGACGACCAGACCATCCAGAAACAGTTGGCCGCCGCGAACAAGAAGATGCAGTCGGGCGGATGAGCGGCACCGTCACCGCACCCGGGGACGCGCCGGCGCGCGCCCCCGGGGCTCCCCGGCGGCGGTTCCGCAGACCCGGCCGGGCCCTCCTGCCGTACCTCCTGGTGCTGCCCGCCCTCATCGCCGAGTTGGCGATCCACGTCATCCCGATGATCGTCGGCGTGTGGATGAGCCTGCTCCACCTCACCCAGTTCTTCATCCGCAACTGGACCGCGGCGCCGTACGGAGGCCTGACCAACTACCGGGTCGCGGTGGACGCGAACGGCCCGATCGCCAAGGACCTGTTCCACTCGTTCCTCATCACGGTCGCGGTGACCGTGCTGGTCGTGGCCGGCGCGTGGCTGTTCGGGCTGGCCGCCGCGGTCTTCCTCGAACGGCCGTTCCGCGGGCGCGGGACGCTGCGGACGCTGTTCCTGGTGCCGTACGCGCTGCCGGTCTTCACCGCGGTCATCACCTGGCGGTTCATGTTCCAGCGCGACGCCGGCATGGTGAACGCGGTGCTGTCGGACGAGCTGCACCTGACGCACGGGCACCCGTTCTGGCTGCTGGGCGGCAACAGCTTCGTCGCGCTCGTGGTCATCAGCGTCTGGCGGCTGTGGCCGTTCGCGTTCCTCACGCTGACCGCCGGGCTGCAGAGCATCCCCGGCGACCTGTACGAGGCGGCGGCGATCGACGGCGCGGGCTTCGTGCGCCGGCTGCGGTCGGTGACCCTGCCGCTGCTGCGGCCGGTCAACCGGGTGCTGCTGCTCGTGCTGTTCCTGTGGACGTTCAACGACTTCAACACCGCCTACATCCTGTTCGAACAGCCCCCGGCCGACGCGGACATGATCTCCATCCACATCTACAACGCCTCGTTCCTCACCTGGAACTTCGGCCTGGGCTCGGCGATGTCCGTGCTGCTGCTGGCGTTCCTGCTGGTCGTCACGCTCGGATACCTGGGCGCCGGCCGGCTGAGGAGCCGTCATGCGTGAGTCGCCGGCGGTGCGCTGGGCGCGCCGGGTCGTGCTGACCCTCCTGACGGTCTTCACCGTCCTGCCGCTGTACGTGATGGTCGCCTCGTCGGTCAAGCCGCTGCGGGACGTGCAGGGCGCCTTCCGGTGGATCCCGACGCACGTGACCGTCCGGCCGTTCATCGACATGTGGCACACCGTGCCGCTGGGCCGCTACTTCATCAACAGCCTGGTCGTGTCGGGCTCCGCGACGGTCTGCTCGGTCATCATCGCGATCTTCACCGGATACGCGGTCAGCCGGTACCGCTTCCCCGGCCGCGGCACGTTCATGACGGCCGTCCTGTCGACGCAGATGTTCCCGGGCATCCTCTTCCTGCTGCCGTTGTTCCTGATCTTCGTCAACATCGACCGCTACACCGGCATCGCGCTCTACGGCAGCCGGCTCGGGCTGATCATCACCTACCTCACCTTCGCGCTGCCGTTCTCGATCTGGCTGATCGCCGGTTATTTCGACACGATCCCGCGTGAGCTGGACGAGGCCGCGCGGGTGGACGGCGCCGGGCCGATGCGGACGCTGTTCCGGGTCATCCTGCCGGTGGCCGCCCCGGGCGTCGTCGCGGTCGCCATCTATGCCTTCATGACGGCCTGGGGCGAGGTGCTGTTCGCCTCCGTCCTCACCGACCACTCGACCCGCACCCTCGCGGTCGGCCTGCGCGAGTACTCCAACCAGGGCCAGGTCTACTGGAACGAGGTGATGGCGGCGTCACTCGTCATCAGCCTCCCGGTGGTCGTCGGCTTCCTCGCACTCCAGCGCTTCCTGGTCCACGGGCTGACCGCGGGCGCGGTCAAGTCCTGACGGGCTCCTGCAGAAAGGCACCTCTTTGCACCGCAACTTCGCCAAACTGTCCGGCGCCGCGTGGCTCGGCGTCAACTTCTGGTCGCGTACCGGCGGGCCGCTGATGTGGCGCTCCTATGATCCCCGCGTCGTACGGGAGGAGCTGGACGTCCTGCGCGAGCACGGGCTGAACACCACGCGGTCGTTCTTCTACTGGCCGGACTTCATGCCCGAGCCCGACCGGATCGACGAGAACCTCGCCGCGCACTACACCGACTTTCTGGAGGCGCACGCCGAACGCGCCATGGCCACCATCCCGACGTTCATCGTCGGCCACATGTCCGGGGAGAACTGGGACCCGGCCTGGCGGGCCGGCCGCGACCTGTACGCGGACGTGTGGATGGTCGACCGGCAGGCGTGGTTCGCCGAGGAGATGGCCCGGCGCTACGCCGGGCACCCCGCGATCACCGGGTGGCTGATCACCAACGAGATGCCCATCTACGGCGGCAGGGCGCCGACCGAGCAGGTGACGGCGTGGGCCCGGCTGATGGTGCGGGCGGTGCGCGCGGGCGGCGCGCGGGAACCGGTCTCGATCGGCGACGGCGCCTGGGGCGTCGAGGTGTCCGGGGAGGACAACGGCTTCTCGGTGCGCGAACTGGCCGCCGTCACCGACTTCGTCGGCCCCCACGTGTACCGCATGGAGGACGACCTGGTCCGCCAGCACTACGGCGCCGCGTTCATCTGCGAGCTGGCCGGGACGTACGGCCGGCCGGTCGTGCTGGAGGAGTTCGGCTGCTCTTCGGACTTCGTCTCCGACGACAACGCCGCGCACTACTACCGGCAGGTGCTCCACAACAGCCTGCTCGGCGGCGCGACGGGCTGGCTCGGCTGGAACAACACCGACTTCGACCTGGTGGACCAGCCGCCGTACAGTCACCATCCGTTCGAGCTGCACTTCGGGCTGACACGGGCCGACGGCACGCCGAAGCCGGCGCTGGAGGAGATGCGCCGGTTCGGCGCGACCCTGGAGCGGATCGACCTGGGCGCCTGCGAGCGCGCGGAGGCCGACACCGCGCTCGTCGTGCCGTCCGTGCTGGACGCCGGGTATCCCTTCACCCAGGCCGCCGACCGCACCGACGTGTTCGGCGCGCTGCGGCAGGCGTACGTGGCCGCACGGGCCGCCGACCTGCCGGCCGGCCTCACCCGCGAGAGCGACGGCATCGCGCCGGACGCGCGGCTGTACCTGGTGCCGTCGGCCAAACAGCTCACCGGGCCGGGCTGGCACCGGCTGGAGGAGCTCGCCGAGGGCGGGGCCGTGGTGTACGTCTCCTACTGCGCGGGCTCGCACGGCTGGCAGCGCGGCCCGTGGTACTCCCACATGAACGCGATGTTCGGGGTCGAGCACCGGCTCCGGTACGGTCTGGCCGACCCGATCGAGGACGACGTCGTCGAGCTGACCTTCACGGCCGCCCTCGGCCCGCTCGCCGAGGGCACGACGCTGGCGTTCCGCGCCGCCGGCACCGAGCACAGCCGCTCGTACCTGCCGGTCCGGCCCACCACGGCGGAGGTCGTCGCGGTGGACGGGCACGGGCGGCCGGCCGTGCTGCGCCGCCGGCACGGCGACGGCTGGCTGGTGCTGTGCACGTACCCGCTGGAGCACATGGCGGCGGTCACCCCGCGGGTGAACCCCGAGCCCACGCACCGTCTCTACGACGCGCTCGCCACGCTCGCCGGGGCGCGCCGCCCGGTCACCGTCGCGGACCCGCGTGTGTCGGCGGACGTGCTGGTCCGCGCCGACGGCACCCGTTTCGCCGTACTGGTCAGCCAGGCCGGTGAGGAGCTGAAGGTCGTCGCCGAGGTCGCGGCCGCGTCCGACGGGACCGAACCCGCGCGTGAGGAGGTGGCGCTGGAGCCGTATGGTGTGCACGTGCTGGAGCTTCGACGTTGACCGACGTGCGTGATACGGCGTCCGCGACCGCCGCAGAGACCGATGAACCGACCGTGAGCGGAACCGACGAACACGGCGCGGCTGGTCCCTCCACTCCTCCGGGGCGGGGCGAAGGAGGGCTCTTGAGCGTTCTCGCCGTGGACGTCGGCGGCACCAAGCTCGCCGCCGCGCTCGTCCGCCCCGACGGACGCATCGGCCCCCTCGCCACCCGCCCGACGCCCAAGGGCGACGCCGAGGAGGTGTTCTCCGCCCTGGCGGCCGTCGTCACGGAGGCGGTCGGCGGCGAGGAGGTGTCCGGCGCGGGCATCGGTTCGGCCGGCCCGCTCGACGCCATCGCCGGCACGGTCAGCCCGGTGAACATCGCGGGCTGGCGCGGCTTCCCGGTGCGGGACCGGCTCGCCGCCCTCCTGGGCGGCCGGCCGGTCGTCCTGGTGAACGACGCCGTGGCGGGCGCGGTGGGGGAGTACCACCACGGCGCGGGCCGCGGCGTCCGCGCCATGCTCGGCATGGTCGTCTCGACCGGCGTCGGCGGCGGTCTCATCCTCGACGGCCGGGTGTAC
>NZ_JBHLZP010000132.1:17551-29367 GCF_042429965.1 Actinoallomurus acaciae | reverse complement strand
GATCGAACGGCTGTCCACCACCCGTACGGGGATCGGCGCGTCATCCGCGGCGAGCCGGGCGCTGTCCACGGTGCCCGACATCTCCCCGGAAAGGTGCACGGACGCCACCGCCCGCGCACCGGCGACGTCCGCCTCCTCGTACGCGCGGTCGATGATCGCGGGTGAGGGCCGCGACGTCGTGACCGGCCGCCAGTCGCGCGGTCCGTCGCCCCCGGCCTCCTCGCGGACGTCGTCGCCGTCCGCGACCTGGAGCGGGACGACCGTGACGTCGTGCGCGGAGACGACCTCCTCCGGCAGGTACGCGGTGGAATCGGTGACGATCGCGACCGCTGCTCTCATGCCCGGAGTCTAGAGCCGGCGACGGCGCTCATGACATCCCGGCCAGCTTGTACAGGACGAGCGAGCCCGCGACCGCGACGTTCAGGCTCGACCCCGTACCGATCATCGGGATCTCCACCACCTCGTCGAGCAGGTCGAGCGCCTCCGGCGGGATGCCCGTGCGCTCGTTCCCGAGCACCGCGACCGTACGGCCGCGGGCCATCGGCAGGTCGGCGAGGCGTACGGCGTCCTCCGCGAGCTCCACGCCGATGACGTGGGTGTCCCGCTGGTCCTCCAGCCACCGCAGCGGCCCGTGGACCCAGTGCACGCAAGGCCGTTCACGCAGCGTGTCACCGCGGGCGAGCGCCTCGGGCACCCACGGAAAGCGGGGTACGGCCAGGCAGGCGCCGACGGCGTCACAGGTGCGAAGCAGGGTGCCGAGGTTGGCCCCGTGCTGGGGCCACAGCGGAGCGACGATCAGATGGTCCCAGCAGCGGTGCGAGCGCCGCCGGCGCGCGCGGTGCAGGTCGTGGGGCGTGCGCACCCGGATCGACCGCGCGCTCACCACACCCGGGCGGTGACGCCCCTTGTCGTGAGGGTCATGAGAAGTGCGCCCTTTCAGCGGCGGACGCGGACCATCGACGAACCTGGTACGACATCTCGGATGATAGCCGCTTGACCATGACACCGTGTGAGGCCGTGCACTGGGAGGCGTCATGTTCAGTATCGGAGAGTTCGCCCGGCACGGCCGTGTCTCGGTCCGCATGCTGCGGCACTACGACGCCATCGGGCTGTTGCGGCCCGCCCGTGTGGACCCGGCGAGCGGCTACCGCTTCTACGAGGCCGCGCAGCTCGGCACGCTCAACCGCGTCATCGCGCTGAAGGATCTCGGCTTCACCCTCGAACAGGTGCGGCGGATCCTCGGCGAGCCGGTGGACGCGAGCGAGCTGTACGGGATGCTCCGGCTCCGCCGCGCGGAGCTGGAGGCCCGCATGGAGGCGGACGCCGCCCGGCTGGCCCGGGTCGAGGCGAGGCTCCGAATGATCGAGAGCGAGGGCCACATGCCTGCCGCCGACGTACAGATCAAACCCCTCCCGCCCGTACGGGTGGCCGAGCTCACCGCCACCGCCGCGAGCTACGAGCCCGGCGACATCGGGCCGGTCATCCAGCCGCTCTACCCCGAGCTCGACCGCCGCCTGACCCGGGCCGGCGTCACGGTGACCGGGCCGGGCATCGCCTACTACGAGGACTCCCCCGACGGCGCGATCATCGTGCACGCGTGCCTGCCGGTGGCGGTGCCGCCGGGCGAGGCGCACGACTTCGCGGTCGTGGACCTGCCGGGGATCGCCTCGGCGGCGACGATCGTGCACCGGGGATCGATGGACGAGATCGTCACGACCGGGCAGATCCTGGCGCGCTGGATCGACGCCCACGGCCACCGCGCCGTCGCCTACGCACGCGAGCTGTACCTGGACTGCCCGTCCGGCTCTCCCGAGCGGTGGGTCACCGAGCTGCAGACGCCGATCGAGCCGGTGACCGGCTGACGGACCCGCGGCCGCGCGTTCCGGGAGCCGCTCCTGGAACGCGCGGCGGAGCCGGTCAGCCGGCCGGACACTCCAGGCGGAAGGCCTCCAGACGGTCCGCGAGCTCCTTGGGACGGCTCAGCGCGGGCAGGTGGCCGCCGTCCATCTCGTCCGGGACGATGCCCAGCCGTTCGCGTACGACGCGGCGCTGGAACGACGCCGGGAAGAACCGGTCGTGCCGGCACAGCAGGAAACGCGTCGGGACGTCCGGCCACGCCTTCAGCGGCCACGGGTCCGTCCACATCGAGGCCGACTCGCTCCGCTGCTCGCGTGTCATCGCCTCGGCGGCGATCTCCGGGGGCACGTCATGGAAGAAGCTCTCCACCAGGTCGAAGTCTGGTGAGCGCCCGTCTCGGACGGCCTGTTCCCGGCGGGCCCGCTCCGCGCCGGTGTCGTCCCACCAGTCTCCCGCCGTCTCGCCGGGCACCGGGACCATCGCGGCGAGCATCACCAGCAGCCGCACCGGCACGCGGTCGCACACCAGCGGGCCGGTGAAGCCGCCCAGCGACTGCGCCACCACGATCGGATCCGTACGGTCGCCGATGGCCGAGACGACCGTATCGGTGTATCCGGCCAGGCCGACCGCGTCGTCGCTCGGCAGCTCGGGCGCCACCACGTCATGGCCGCGCCCGCGCAGCTCGGGGACGAGCCGGTGCCAGTACGAGGCGTCACCCGCGCCGTGGATCAGGACATAGGTCGCCATCAACACCCTCTCTCGGGAAGCTCTCCGGCGGTCGTGCCGACGGGAAGACGCACGCGGGCGACGGTCGCCGCCGCCTGCTCCTCCCGGGCGTAACGACGCCGCGCCCGCAGGCACAGGTCTCCCTGAGTAAGCACTCGGTTTGCTCCTGAATTAGGAGTAACTGGTCCTGGATACGGTAACAACCGTGTCCGACAAACGGCGGTACGACGATCCGTGCGGCATCGCTCGCGGCCTCAACGTGATCGGAGAGCGCTGGGCGCTGCTCGTGATCCGTGAGCTGGTGTTCGGCCCCAAGCGCTTCACCGACCTGCACCGCGGCCTGCCCACGGCGAGCCAGAACGTCCTGTCCCAGCGTCTGCGGGAGCTTGAGGCCGGCGGTGTCGTCCGCCGCCGCAGGCTCGGCCCGCCGGCGGCCGCCTGGGTGTACGAGCTGACGGAGTGGGGCCGCGGCCTCGAACCGGTGCTGTTCCACCTCGGCCGTTGGGGCAGCCGGTCGCCGATGACCTCCGGCAACGAGCTCAGCGCCGACGCGCTGATGTTCGCGCTGAGGACGAGCTTCGACGCGGACGCCGCCCGGGACGGGACCTATGAGATCCGCCTCGGCGACGACCGCTTCCACGCCGTGGTCGTGGACGGGCGGCTATGGCTCGAACGCGGCGAAGCCGACGAGCCGGACGTGACGCTCGTCACCGACGTCACGACGCTGAGGTCGGTGGTGTTCGGCGAGCGGGACCTCCGCGAGGCCGTGGACGACGGGACGCTGCGCGTCGAGGGCGACGCGGAGGCCGCCGCCCGCTTCGCCGCGAGCTTCCGCCGCCCGGCGCGACTGGGGGCGGCCGACACCCGCTAGGTGTACTGCCCGGGGAGGTTGGTCAAGCGGGTGATGGGTGGTTTGCCGCCGGTTGCGGTGTGGGGTCGGTGGTGATTGTAGAAGTGGATCCAGGCGGGGAGGGCTTTGCGGCGTGCGCGTTCTGGGTTGTAGAAGCGTCCGGGTGCCCAGCCGTCGGCGAGGGTGCGGTGGAAACGTTCGGCTTTTCCCTTGGTCCGGTGGGGTCGGGTTTTCTTCGGTCGGGTGCCGAGGTCGGTGCATGTGTGGTGCCGGGCGCGGGGATTTGTAGGTTGAGCCGTTGTCGTTCAGGACCCGTTCGATGGTGATGCCGCGGGCGGTGGACCAGGCGACGGCGTTGCGGGGCACCTTGATGGTGGTGGCGGCCTTTTCGTCGTCGTGGATTTCGGCGTAGGCGATGTGTGGGTGGTCATCGATGAGGGTGTGTACGAGCGCGGTGCCCGGGCGGGGTTTGTCGCGGGTGTTGCGGTTGCCGGTGTGGTTCGCGGTGGCCTCGTGGTTGTGTTCGCTCTGGATGTGGCCGGCATGGCGCCGCCCGCCGCCGTTGGGGATGTTGTCCGGGCTTCTTCACGTCCACGTGCGGCAGGGCAGCGGGCTGGTCGTGTTCATAACGCTGGATCGGCTCGGTGGTGGAGTGATCGATATGGCTCAGCCGGTTGAGAGGGCACCGGGTGAGGGCAGCGTGCATGGTCGAGGCCGGCACGTCTGGCCGACCGGCGGTCTGGATCGGCCCCAGCCGCTGTTTCCAGCGCAGATGCACGATCTTGCGCACCCACCGGGTGCGGCGTCCGTGATGGGCTGTGACGCGGCCGAGACGGACGATCGACCATCCCCGCGGCACCGTGCCGGTGGTAACGGGTGGCCCGGCGTTCGGCGGTCGGCCAGGACACGTCATAACGCTCGGCCGCCCGGGCGATCGGCCAGCCGTCATCGACGATCAGACGCGCGAGGCGAAGACGCCCACGAGGAGTCAGGGCAGCGTCAGCGTGGGACACGAAGGCCTCCTGGTGGACGGAGCGGTTCCTCGGCAATTCCACTCCACAACCGCAGGCCTTCACCCGCCACCCAGATCCACACCGTGTCCTCACACAAACTCAACCAACCTGCCTGAGCAGTACACCTAGCGAGGTCGCCTTCGGAGGGCGGCGCCTGAGTCGGCTCCGCGGCGCACCATCGCCGCCGGAGGTGAGTCGCCTCCATCGCCGTGGCGTGGGCGTTGACCTGGCCCACCTCGGTCCTGTCGTTCAGCGACCCAGAGGCGCGGCGAATCCTGGCCCCGGCGACCGCCACCGCCGTCTCCAGGCAACTCGTCCGGCTCGCGCCGCCTCGGAATACCGCTGCGGGTGACATCGGCGAGGCACCGTTGAGCGGAGTACGCCCCAGGAGTTCACCGCCGCCGAGAGAAGCCTGCCGTCAGCGGAAAGCGCGGAGACCCGGACGATGACGTTCCCGGCGTCCGGGAACGCACCGCCGTGACGAGACGGTCGGCTCAGACCTGGACGGGAACGCCGCCGCGCCAGACCCGCTGGGCGCGGAGGCCGAACGCCCAGGCGAAGGCGCCCTCGTGGTCGGCGTCCCAGAGCACGATGTCGGCGTACATGCCGGGTGCGAGAGCGCCGCGGTCGGACACGCGCAGGGCGGCCGCGCCGCCGAGTGTCGCGGCGCGCAGGGCCTCGTTGACGCTGAGGCCGAACATCGCGACGGACAGGCCGACGACGAGAGGCATCGACGTGATGCCGCACTGGCCCGGGTTGTGGTCGGTGCCGAGTGCGAGCGTCACGCCCCGGTCGAGCAGGGCGCGCACGGGTGGGGTGCGGCCGTTGTGCAGGGCGCTGCCCGGGCAGATCGTCGCGGCGACGCCGCCGTGGTGGAGCGCCTTGATGTCGTCCTCGTTGGCCTCGGTCAGCAGGTCGGCGGAGGCGCAGCCGACCTCGGCCGCGACCTGTGCCGCGCCGACGCGCTCGTTGGCGCAGGCGTGGATGCGGGCCTTGAGCCCGACCCGCTGGCCGGTCATCAGCAGGACGCGCGCCTCGTCGGGCGTGAAGTGGCCCTCGTCGCAGTAGACGTCGATGCTGTCGGCGCCCGCGGCGGCCGCGTCGCCGGCCCAGAGCCGTACGGCCTCGATGTAGTCGCGGCGGCGGCCGAAGTATTCGGGCGGCAGGACGTGCGCGGCGAGGAAGGTGGCGTGGATGCGCGGCATCGACGGCTCCTCCTCGAGCGAGCGCAGCATCCGGATGTCGGCCAGCTCACCGTCGCGGGTGAGGTGGTAGCCGGTCTTGGCCTCGATCGTGGTGGTGCCGGCGCAGATCCACTGCCGCAGCCGTTCGCGGACGTTGTTGCAGAGGGTCCAGGGGTCGGTGCCGCGGGTCACGGTGACCGTGGAGGCGACACCGCCGCCGGCCGCGACGATCTCGTTGTTGGTCGAGCCGCTGGTGCGCATGGCGAGCTCGGCCCAGCGGTTGCCCGCGTAGACCGGATGGGAGTGCGCGTCGATCAGGCCCGGCGTGACGAGCCCGCCGCCGAGGTTCTCGACGTGGTCGACGTCGACGATGTCGTCGATGACACCCGGGACGCTCTGCGGCAGGTCCGAGGCGGGCCCCGCCCAGACGATGCGGTCGTCGTGCACGAGGATCGCGGCGTTGCTGCACACGTCGGTGCCGGTCCACAGCCGACCGATGTTCGTCAGCAAACGTACGGTCATTGCATCACCGCCCGGCTACGCCATCGCGCCGGTGAAGGGTGTCCGGACGCCATGCAGCGGGTCACCTGCTCTCGCTCGACTAACGACGGCAACGCTGCCGACGGACCCAAGTGCGGTTAAGGAGATGGCCACGAGACCACCTGGAGCAACGAACCCGGAAAACTCGGTTTCGTCACGGTAGTGCACCGACGCCCCCCTGTACAGCCTTTGGCCGTATACCACTACTCGACCGCCCCAACGGCCGACTGTTACAGGCGCTTTGAAGATACCTCAGAAAGACACGGCGGTCGGGGCGAACGGTGAAGATGGCCGGGACCGATTCCCCGCCGGGCCGATCCCGGTGGTCACGGCCCCCTCCACGCGAAGACCTCGCCCGCCGCGAGCGGCGGGCGAGGGCCCCGGGCAGTGTCTCAGACCTGAGCGGAGACGTACGGCTCCAGCTCGGCCGCCAGGCGGTCGGGCACCCTGACGTGCAGCGCGGTGCCTTCGGCGGTGTGCTCCTGGGAGAGCACCTCGCCGGTGTCGTGCGCACGGGCGACCAGGTCGCCGCGATCGTACGGCACCAGGGCGTGCACCTCACGTTCGGCGCGCGGGAGCGCGTCCTCGATCGCCTGGAGCAGCTCGCCGATGCCGGCGCCGGTGCGCGCCGAGACGACGACGCTGTGCGGCTCGTGCCGGCGGAGCCGGGCGAGTGCCATCTCGTCGGCGAGGTCGGCCTTGTTGATGACGACGAACTCCGGGACGTCGGCGCCGCCGATGTCGCGCAGCACCTCGCGCACGGCGGCGATCTGCGCCTCCGGGTCGGCGTCGGAGCCGTCGACCACGTGGAGGATCAGGTCGGCGTCGGTGACCTCCTCCAGCGTCGAGCGGAACGCCTCGACGAGCTGGTGCGGCAGGTGCCGGACGAACCCGACGGTGTCCGCGAGCGTGATGGCGCGGCCGTTGGGCGTGCTCGCCCGGCGTACCGTCGGGTCGAGGGTGGCGAACAGGGCGTTCTCCACCAGCACTCCCGCGCCGGTGAGGCGGTTGAGCAGGCTGGACTTGCCGGCGTTGGTGTAACCGGCGATGGCGACCGCGGGCACCGCGCGGGTGCGGCGCTGAGACCGCATCGTGTCGCGGGCCTTGCCCATCTCGTTGATCTGACGGCGCAGCTTGGCCATGCGGGTGCGGATGCGCCGCCGGTCCAGCTCGATCTTGGTCTCACCGGGGCCACGGCCACCGATGCCGACACCGCCGGCGGCACGGCCGCCGACCTGCCGGGACAGGTTGCCACCCCAGCCGCGCAGGCGCGGCAGGAGGTATTCGAGCTGGGCCAGCTCGACCTGTGCCTTGCCCTCACGGCTGCTGGCGTGCTGGGCGAAGATGTCCAGGATCAGGGCCGTCCGGTCGATGACCTTGACCTGGACGATCTCCTCCAGGCGGCGCAGCTGGCTGGGCGCCAGCTCTCCGTCGCAGATCACGGTGTCGGCGCCCGTGGAGATCACGACGTCGCGCAGCTCCAGCGCCTTGCCGGAGCCGACGTACGTCGCGGGGTCGGGGCGCGACCGCCGCTGGATCATGCCCTCGAGGATCTGCGAGCCGGCGGTCTCGGCGAGGAGCGCGAGCTCACGGAGGGAGTTCTCGGCGTGGACCTCGTCTCCGTCGGTCCACACGCCGATCAGGACGACGCGTTCGAGCCGGAGGGCCCGGTACTCGACCTCGGTGATGTCGCGGAGCTCGGTGGAGAGTCCGGCGACCCGGCGCAGCGCCTGGCGGTCTTCGAGATCGAGCTCACCGGTCAGTGGCTCTGGCTCTTCGTAGGAAAAAGTAGTCATCTTCCCCCATGTCAACGCGGGAACGTCCCCGGATCTTCCCTTGATGCTGCCACGTGCGGACGTTTCGCACACCTGGATATCGACACGGAAGGCCGCCCGGGTAGGAGGGAGGGGCGGACCCCTTTGACCGGTCCGCGAGGACGTTAATAGGCTTTCCACTAAGCAGAAGTATTTTTTCGCTATACGGAAGGGTAGGCAGATGGCTGACCCCACAGGCGTGGAGCTGACCGGCTCCGTCGAAGATCGGTTCGGGGAGATCCTCACGCCCGAGGCGCTGGGCTTTCTCGCCACCCTCCAGCGTGAGTTCGGCGCGCGGCGCCGCGAGCTGCTCGGCCTCCGCGCCGAGCGTCAGGAGGAGCTGACCGCCGGCGGCACGCTCGACTTCTCCCCGACCGGCGCCGACGTCCGCCAGGACGACACCTGGCGCGTGGCCGACCCGGCGCCCGGCCTGGAGGACCGCCGCGTCGAGATCACCGGCCCGACGGACCGCAAGATGACGATCAACGCGCTCAACTCGGGCGCGAAGGTCTGGCTCGCGGACTTCGAGGACGCCAACACCCCCCTCTGGGAGAACATGGTCGGCGGCCAGCTCAACCTCAGGGACGCCCTCGACCGCACCATCGACTTCGAGACCGGCGGAAAGTCCTACACCCTGAAGCCGGACGAGGAGCTGGCCACCATCGTCGTGCGGCCGCGCGGCTGGCACCTGGACGAGAAGCACGTCCTCGTGGACGGCGAGCGCATGTCCGGCTCCCTGTTCGACTTCGGCCTCTACTTCTTCCACTGCGCGCGGCGCCAGCTCGACAAGGGCAAGGGACCGTACTTCTACCTGCCCAAGATGGAGAGCCGGCAGGAGGCGCGTCTCTGGAACGACGTCTTCAACCTCGCCCAGGACCTCCTGGAGATCCCGCGCGGCACGATCCGGGCGACGGTGCTGATCGAGACCATCCCGGCCGCGTTCGAGATGGAGGAGATCCTGTACGAGCTGCGGGACCACTCCGCGGGGCTCAACGCCGGCCGGTGGGACTACCTGTTCTCGGTGATCAAGAAGTTCCGCTCGCGGGGCCGGCAGTTCCTGCTGCCCGAGCGCAACGCGATCACGATGACCGCCCCGTTCATGCGGGCGTACACCGAGCTCCTGGTGCGCACCTGCCACAAGCGCGGCGCGCACGCGATCGGCGGCATGGCGGCGTTCATCCCCTCGCGCCGCGACGAGGAGGTCAACAAGGCGGCGCTGGAGAAGGTCCGCGCGGACAAGAAGCGCGAGTCCGAGGACGGCTTCGACGGCTCGTGGGTGGCCCACCCCGACCTCGTTCCGATCTGCCGCGAGATGTTCGACAAGGTCCTCGGCGACCGGCCGAACCAGCGCGACCGGCTCCGCGAGGAGGTCTCGGTGTCCGCCTCCGAACTGCTCGCGGTGGACAAGACGCCCGGAGAGATCACCGAGGCGGGGCTGCGCAACGACATCAGCGTCGGCCTGCAGTACATCGCGACCTGGCTGGGTGGCAACGGCGCAGTGGGGATCTTCAACCTGATGGAGGACGCCGCGACCGCCGAGATCGCGCGTTCGCAGGTGTGGCAGTGGATTCACAACGACGTCGAGCTCGCCGAGGGCCCGAAGATCACGCCGGAGCTGGTCGAGCGGCTGATCGACGAGGAGCTCGGCAAGATCCGCGAATCGTACGGGGACGCCTACGACGAGAAGCGCTTCGCCGACGCGGTGAGCCTGTTCAAGGAGGTCGCCCTCGCCGATGACTACGCCGACTTCCTCACCGTCCCGGCCTACGAGCGCATGCCCTGACGGCCGCGCCCCGGAGCCCGCCGGGCTCCGGGGCTGACGATCACGTCTTCGCAGGTCAAAGCCCTACCGTGGGTCATCCGGCAAGTGCCAGGTCACGCATTGATACCGACTAGTTTGGACCTGTCGTGAAAGGTCAAGGATGGGTGATGTGTCTACAGCAGGGCTTGACGGGCTCGCAGGGCGGCTGAGGGTCGTCGCCGGGGCCGGCAACGTCATCACCGACCCCGCGGAGCTGCGCACGTACGAATGCGACGGGCTGACCTACCACCGGGCGACGCCGGGCATCGTGGTGCTGCCGGACAGCGCGGAGCAGATCGCCGCCATCGTCAGGGCCTGCGCCGCCGAGGGCGTGCCCTACATCGCACGGGGCTCCGGCACCGGGCTGTCGGGGGGAGCGCTCCCCCGCACCGACGGCGTACTGATCGTCACCTCCCGCATGCGGCGGATCCTGGAGATCGACATCGAGGGCGAGCGCGCCGTCGTCGAGCCGGGAGTGATCAACCTCGACGTCTCCAAGGCCGTACGGCCGCAGGGGTACTACTACGCGCCCGACCCCTCCAGCCAGCAGATCTGCTCGATCGGCGGCAACGTCGCGGAGAACTCCGGCGGCGCCCACTGCCTGAAGTACGGCTTCACCGTCAACCACGTGCTGGCCTGCGAGGTCGTCACGCCCGACGGAGAGATCGTGGAGATCACCGAAGCGCCGGGCTATGACCTGCTCGGTGCGTTCGTCGGCTCGGAGGGCACGCTCGGCATCACGACCAAGATCACCGTAAGGCTCACGCGCCTGCCGGAGAAGGTCGAGACGCTGCTGGCCGCCTTCGACACCATCGAGAGCGCGGGCGAGGCGGTCTCGGCGATCATCTCCGCGGGCGTGGTGCCCGCGGCGATCGAGATGATGGACGCGCTGTCCATCGAGGCGGCCGAGGCCGCGGTGGCCTGTAACTATCCGCCGGGCGCCGGCGCGGTGCTCGTCGTCGAGCTGGACGGGCCCGCCGCCGAGGTGGACCACCAGTTCACGCAGGTCAAGGAGTTGTGCGCCGCGGCGTTCGAGATCCGGGTGGCCGCCGACGACACCGAGCGGGCCCTGATCTGGCGCGGCCGCAAGTCCGCGTTCGCGGCGGTGGGGCGGATCAGCCCCGACTACATCGTGCAGGACGGCGTCATTCCCCGTACGGCTCTGCCCGAGGTGCTGGCCAGGATCGACGAGCTGTCGGGCGACAGCGGCGTCCGGGTCGCCAACGTCTTCCACGCCGGCGACGGCAACCTGCATCCACTGGTGCTGTTCGACGACGCGGTGCCGGGCGCGGGCGAGCGCGCCGAGGTGGTCTCGGGCCAGATCCTCGACCTGTGCATCGAGCACGGCGGGTCGATCACCGGCGAGCACGGCGTGGGCGTCGACAAGGCCAAGCACATGCCCCGGATGTTCACCGAGGAGGACCTCGACACCATGCAGATGGTGCGGTGCGCCTTCGACCCGGACGGCCTGTGCAACCCCGGCAAGGTGTACCCGACCCCGCGGCTGTGCGGTGAGGTGCCGGGCCGCCGTACCAAGGTCCATCCGCTCGTCGAGAGCGGAAAGGCGGACCTGTTCTGATGGCACCGGTGATCGACGCTCTGGCCAAGGCGTGCGAGGTGCGTCCCGCCGAGCCCGGGGACACCGTCCAGGGCTCCGCCGCCTCGTACGTGGCCGCGCCCGCCACCGTGACGGAGGCGAGCGAGCTGATGCGCGCCGCCGCCGAGCACCGCCTCGCCGTCGTGCCGCGCGGCGCCGGCACGAAGCTGCACTGGGGCGCGCCGCCCGAGCGCTGTGACCTGATCGTCGAGACGCGGCGGCTCGGGCGCCTGATCGAGCACGCGGCGGGCGACCTGGTCGTCAAGGCCGAGGCGGGCCTGCCGCTGGAGGATCTGCAGGAGACCGTCTCCGGCACGCGCCAGCAGCTCGCCCTCGACGGCCTCGTGCCCGGTGCGACGGTCGGCGGCGCGCTCGCGACCGCCACGGCCGGTCCCCGGCGGCTCCTGTACGGCTCGGCGCGCGACCTGCTCATC
>NZ_JBHLZP010000132.1:0-17499 GCF_042429965.1 Actinoallomurus acaciae | reverse complement strand
CAAGAACGTCGCCGGCTACGACCTCGGCAAGCTGTTCACCGGCTCGCGCGGCACCCTCGGGCTGATCGTCGAGGCGGCGTTCCGGCTGCACCCGCTCCCGCAGGCCAGCGCCTACGTCTCGGCGACCGTCGCGGACGCGGGCCGGGCGCTGGAGCTGACGCGGGCGCTGCTGCACTCGTCGCTCGTGCCCTCGGCGATCGAGGTGGACGGGCCGGACCCGATCACCGTGACCGTGCTGCTGGAGGGGTTCGCCGGCGGCGTTCCGGCGCGCGCCGAGGCGGCGCGCGACCTCATCGGCGGCCGGATCGCGGACGCGCCGCCCGGCTGGTGGGGGCGGCTGCCGGACGGAGAGGTCCTCGCCGAGGTGCGCGCCGCGCCCTCGAAGCTCACCGCGATCTTCCAGGAGGCGCCCGCGCACGTCCGCGGTTCCGCCGGGCGCGGCGTCTGGCACGTCGGGCTGCCCTCCGGCGACGCGGAGCAGACCCTGGATCGCCTGCGGCGACACGGCAGTGCCGTCGTGCTGTCCGCGCCGGACGGCACGTCACTCGACCGGTGGGGACCGGTGAACGCCCTGTCGCTGATGCGGCGCGTCAAGGACCAGTTCGATCCGGAGCACCGCCTGTCGCCCGGACGCTTCGCAGGGGGGATCTAGTGGAGGACTTCCGCGAGCTGCTCGACGACTGCGTGCACTGCGGGTTCTGCCTGCCCACGTGCCCGACGTACCAGTTGTGGGGCGAGGAGATGGACTCCCCGCGCGGGCGGATCCACCTGATGAGCCAGCACGAGCAGGGCGAGCCGCTCAGCGGCCCGATGATCGAGCACTTCGACCGCTGTCTCGGCTGCATGGCCTGCGTGACCGCCTGCCCGTCGGGCGTCAAATACGACCGGCTCATCGAGGTCACCCGGGCCCAGGTCGAGGACGAACGGCCGCGCGGCCGCACCGACCGCCTGCTCCGCGAGGCGATCTTCGCCTTCTTCCCGTACCCGAAGCGGCTGCGGCTCCTGCGCGGGCCGCTCCGCGCCTATCAGGCGACCAAGATCAACATGGCGCCGCTGCTGAACCGGATCTCGCCGACGCTGGCGGCCATGGAGCGGCTGGCGCCGCCGCGCGCCGACCACGTGCGCCTCCCCGAGCGCGTCCCCGCGCGCGGGGAGCGCCGCGCCGTCGTCGGCATGCTGACCGGCTGCGTGCAGCGGGAGTTCTTCCCCGGGGTCAACGCCGCGACCGCGCGCGTCCTGGCGTCGGAGGGCTGCGACGTCGTCATCCCCAAGAGCCAGGGCTGCTGCGGGGCGCTGTCGCTGCACTCCGGGCGGGCGGCGGAGGCCAAGGCGTTCGCCAAGAGGACCATCGAGACCTTCGCCGACGCCGACGTCGTGGTCGTCAACGCGGCCGGGTGCGGCTCGGCGATGAAGGACTACGGCGACGTGCTGGCCGACGAGCCCGAGTGGGCGGAGCGGGCGCGGGAGTTCTCGGCCAAGACGCGCGACCTCACCGAGTACCTCGTCGAGCTGGGGCCGCGCGCCGTCCGTCATCCGCTGGAGGTGACGATCGCCTACCACGACGCCTGCCACCTCGCCCACGCCCAGGGCATCCGTGTCCAGCCCCGCGCGCTGCTCGCGGGCGTCCCCGGCCTGGAGATCCGCGAAATCGCCGACCCCGAGATCTGCTGTGGTTCGGCGGGCGTCTACAACCTGCTGCAGCCCGAGGCCGCCGGCGAGCTCGGCGACCGCAAGGCCGCGAACGTGTCGGCGACAGGAGCCGACCTGCTCGTGGCCGCCAACCCGGGCTGCTCGCTACAGATCGCCACGGCGCTTCGCCGCCGGGGCGAGGAGATCGCGGTGGCCCACACCGCGGAAGTGCTCGACGCGTCCATTCGGGGGATCGGCAAGGAGCAGTTGTTCCCTCGGAGGTGACCCCCGTTGTACCGCCAAGTGCTCGACCCCGTCGCCCATTCCCTGGCGTGGAGTTCGCTGATCGCGGCGCTCCCCCTGATCACCCTGTTCGTACTCCTCGGCATTCTGCGGATGCGCGCGTGGCTGGCCTCGATCATCGCCCTGGCGGTGTCGGTGGTCATCGCGGTCTGGGCGTACAGCATGCCCGTCGGCCAGGCGCTGCTGGCCGGCAGCGAGGGCGCGGTGTTCGGGTTCTTCCCGATCCTGTGGATCGTCATCAACGCGATCTGGATCTACACCATGACCGTCGAGACCGGGCACTTCGACGTGCTCCGGCGGACGTTCGCCCAGGTCAGCGACGATCAACGCATTCAGGCGATCATCATCGCGTTCTCCTTCGGCGCGCTGCTGGAGGCCCTGGCCGGGTTCGGCACGCCGGTGGCGATCACCTCGGTCATGCTCATCGCGATGGGCTTCAAGCCGATCAAGGCCGCGGTGGTCGCGCTGGTCGCCAACACGGCGCCGGTCGCGTTCGGTGCGATGGCCATCCCGATCATCACGCTCGGCGGCGTGACGCACATGTCGAGCGACACCCTCGGCGCCATGGTCGGCCACCAGACGCCGATCCTGGCGGTGTTCGTGCCGCTCGTGCTGGTGTTCATCGTCGACGGCCGCCGCGGTCTCTCGCAGACGTGGATCGCGGCGCTGACCGCGGGCGCGGCGTTCGGGCTCGCCCAGTGGATCACCTCGAACCACCTGTCGGTGCCGCTCACCGACATCGTCGCGTCGCTGTTCTCGGTGGTCGTCCTCGTCGCGCTGCTGCGCGTCTGGCAGCCGGGTGAGACGCTCGGCGGCGCCGAGGCCAGCACGGTCATCGCGGGAGGGGCCGCCGACGAGCCGACGCCGGAGTTCGCCGGCCGGGTCGCGCGTCCGGACTCGTGGGCCGAGGTCGTACGGGCCTGGGCGCCGTACGCGATCATCATCGTGGTCTTCGTGCTCGCGCAGATCAACCCGATCAAGGGCTGGCTCGACGAGCCGACCAGGACGGTGAACTGGCCGGGCCTGCACATCACCAGCGCCTCCGGCACGGCGTCCGCGCTGCCGCAGTTCAAGATCAACTGGCTGAACGCGGCGGGGAGCCTGCTGCTGATCTCCGGGGTGCTGAGCGCGCTCGCGCTGAAGGTCAACGTCGGGCGGGCGCTGCGCGCGTACTGGGCCACGCTCGTGCAGCTGCGCTGGGCGATCGTCACCGTCATGGCGGTGCTCGGCCTCGCGTACGTGATGAACGCCTCCGGCCAGACGATCACACTCGGCACCTGGATGGCGGGCGCCGGCGGCTTCTTCGCCTTCCTCTCCCCGGTCCTCGGCTGGCTCGGCACCGCGGTCACCGGGTCGGACACCTCCTCCAACTCGCTGTTCGGCGCCCTGCAGGTGGCCGCCGCGGACAAGGCGAACCTGTCCCCGCTGCTGATGGCCGCCTCCAACAGCTCCGGCGGCGTGCTCGGGAAGATGGTGTCGCCGCAGAACCTCGCGATCGCCGCGGCGGCCGTCGGCATGGACGGCAAGGAGGGCGACATCTTCCGCCGCGTGATCCTGTGGAGCCTGGTCTTCCTCGCCGGGATCTGCGTGCTCGCGCTCTTGCAGTCCGTCGCGGTCCTGTCATGGATGGTGCCCTGACCAGGAGTCATCCGCACAGTCGCGGCGTCTCCGCTGGGCGATTTGCTATGTTTTGGGGTCTTATTCGGCGGCTCTTCGTGACGATGTCACGAAGAGCCGCCGGCCGCCGACCCGGGACCTGGAAGCCATGGCACGGAGTCAGTCGCACAGAAGCGCCCACAGGAAGAGACGGACCCGGCGCGCCGCCCGCCTCGACATCGCGGGCGTCGTCACCGGCGTCCTCGGTGTGGCCGCGGTGGCCGGCCTCATCGTCGTCGTGCGCACACACGGCGACCACGCCGCGACGGCGCCGCGAACGGTGGCCGCCCGGACGGAGACACAGCGCGGCTCCGGCGGCCTGTCGCGGCTCAAGACGGGTTCCCAGCTCGACGTCAGCACGCCGGACGGCTATTCGTACTCTCTCGCCGCGGTCAAGGCCGGGACGGCCGACCGGCCGCTCGCCAGCACGACGGCGCGGCCCGCGCACGGCACCACGCTCGGTTACATCGACTACGTGATCACGAACACGGGCAACGACGCCGCGCTGCTGGACTTCCCCGCCGACCTGTTCGTCAGGCGGTCCCGGGTGCCGGCGAGCGTGCTGGCCGAGAACCGCTGCATGCCGCAGCCGGGCGCGCCGTCGGACATGTGCACGCTGCCCGACCACACCGACGTGGTCAACACGCTCGGCTTCGCTCCGCCGAGCTCGCAGGACGGAGACCAGTACATCCCGGCGGGGGCGAGCTACCTCGTGCGGGTCGCCACCGACATGCCGGTCGACACCTCCGTCTCCCCGGACGACATGAGGCTGTACGTGTGGAACCCGCGCTTCGCGCCGGGCCGGCGAGCGGTCGAGGTGCCCCTCCCCTGACCGGGTGAGATTTGAATGAGAAAGCCCTTGCCCTGGTCAGAGCGGTCTTGGCGGGATATACCGTCGTTGACGTGCGCATCCTGGTCGTAGACGACGAACCCGCGGTCCGCGAGTCTCTCGCGAGCAGCCTCGCCTTCGAGGACTATGAGGTCGTCACGGCCGCCGACGGCGTGTCGGCGCTCGACGAGCTCGACCGGGTCCGGCCCGACCTGGCCATCCTGGACATCCTGATGCCTCGCATGGACGGCCTCACCGCGTGCCGCCGCCTGCGCGCCCGCGGGGAGACGCTGCCGGTGCTCATGCTGACCGCCCGTGACACGGTCGGTGACCGGGTGACCGGGCTGGACGCCGGCGCGGACGACTATCTCGTCAAGCCGTTCGACCTGGACGAGCTGCTCGCGCGGGTGCGCGCGCTGCTGCGCCGCAGCGTCGTGACGGCCCGCGGCGGCGAGATCCTGGAGTACGGCGGCCTGCGGATGAACACCGTGACCCGGGAGGTCAACCGCGACGGCCGTGCGCTGGAGCTGACCCGCACGGAGTACTCCCTGCTGGAGCTATTCCTCACCCACCCGCGCCAGGTGCTGACCCGCGAGCAGATCCTCAAGGCGGTGTGGGGCTTCGACTTCGAGCCGTCGTCCAACTCCCTCGACGTGTACGTCATGTACCTGCGTCGCAAGATGGGCGAACCGCGTCTGATCAACACCGTCCGCGGTGTCGGCTACGTCCTGCGCTCCCCGTGACGAGCCCGGGTTAGGGGGAGATCGTGAGACGGCATCTGTCCTTGCGCACCCGGCTCGCCGTGCTGACCAGCCTCGCCGTGGCCGTGGCCGTGGCGGCCTGCGCGGTCGGCTGCTGGTTCGTCGTACGCGGACGGCTGATCGACCAGCTCGACCAGTCGCTGACGGGACCACGCGTCGGCGGCCCGCCCGGCGCGGACACACGGCCCGGATCGGCGCGCTCCATCTGCGACATGCAGCCGCGGAAGGACGACCCCTTCCGCGGATACCAGCCGACGCTCCAGGTCGTCTCGCCGGACGGCAGCTACTGCAGTTCGCCCGGGACCTCTCCCCTGAAGGTCGTGCCCGGCGACGTCGCGATCGCCCGCGGCCAGCGGCAGGACTCCTTCCGCGACGGCCAGACCGCGGACGGCACGCCGATGCGGGTGTTCACGCACCGCGACCCCGGCGGCTTCGCGGTGTCGGTGGCCAAGCCGCTCTCCCAGGTCAACGAGTCGCTGAACAGCCTGGCCCTGCTGCTCGTCGCGGTGTCGGCCGTCGGCGTGGTCGGGGCGGCGGTCGCGGGCCTGCTCATCGCCCGCGCCGGGCTGGCGCCCGTGGACCGGCTGACCGACGTGGTCGAGCACATCGCCCGTACCGAGGACCTGGACACCACGATCCCGGTGGACGGACGCGACGAGATCGCCCGGTTGAGCCGGTCGTTCAACAGCATGACCCGCGCGCTCGCCGGGTCCCGCGAGCGGCAGCAGCGGCTGATCGTGGACGCCGGCCACGAGCTGCGCACGCCCCTGACCAGCCTGCGCACGAACGTCGATCTGATGCTCCGCAGCGAGGAGACGGGCCGTCCGCTGCCCGGCGAGGGCAAGAGACGGCTGCTGGTCAACGTGAAGGCACAGCTCGTGGAGCTGTCGAGCCTGGTCGGGGACCTGCTCGACCTGGCGCGCGACGAGGACGTCGCCGACGTGGGCCCGGTACCGCTGCACGAGGTGGCCGAGAACGCCGTGCGCCGCGTACGCCCCCGAGGACCGACGCTGCGGATCGAGGCCCGGATCTCACCGTGGTACGTGCGCGGCGACGCCGCGGCCCTGGAACGCACTCTGGTGAACCTCCTGGACAACGCGATCAAGTTCAGCCCGCCGGGCGGCACCGTGTCGGTCCGCCTCCGCGACGGCGAGCTGACCGTACGGGACCAGGGGCCGGGCATTCCGGAGGAGGACCGGCCGTACGTCTTCGACCGGTTCTGGCGTTCGCCGTCCGCCCGGGGGCTGCCGGGATCGGGCCTGGGGCTGGCCATCGCGGCCCGTGCCGTCCGCGAGGCGGGCGGGGAGATCCGGCTGGATCCGGCGCCCGGCGGCGGCACGGAGGCCTGGATGAAGCTGCCCGGAACCCCGGTTCCGGCTTCTTGACCCGCTTTCTCATCGGCGGTTAAGAAACGGCTCACTCGGCTCCCACGGTCGCCCGCGACCTTGGTGGCCATGAGCGAGATTTCCCTGTCGGCCGAGCCGCAGGCGCGGCTCGGCATGATCTCCGAGCCTCGCGGGCCTCTCATCGAGATCGCGATCCCGGTCTACAACGAAGAACACATCCTGGCCGCCAGCGTGCGACGCCTCCACACCTATCTGCTCGAGACGTTCCCGTACCGGTTCGTCATCACGATCGTCGACAACGCGAGCACGGACCGGACGTGGGATGTCGCCTCACGGCTGGCGTTGCAGTTCTCCGAGGTCGAGGCCGTACGGCTGCCCCAGAAGGGACGCGGCCGGGCGCTGCGGCACGTGTGGGGCACGAGCGTGGCGGACGTCGTCGCGTACATGGACGTGGACCTGTCCACGGACCTCGACGCGTTCCTGCCGCTGATCGCGCCCCTCGTGTCCGGCCACAGCGACCTGGCCATCGGCAGCCGCCTGTCACGCGGCTCGGCGGTCGTCCGCGGCCCGCGCCGCGAGGTGATCTCCCGGATCTACAACCTGATGCTCCGCACGACGCTCGCGGCCCGGTTCTCGGACGCGCAGTGCGGGTTCAAGGCGGGCCGGGCCGAGATCGTACGGGCGCTGCTCCCGGCGGTGGAGGACGAAGAATGGTTCTTCGACACCGAACTGCTGCTGCTCGCCGAGCGGAACGGGCTGCGGATCCACGAGGTGCCGGTCGACTGGGTCGATGACCCGGACAGCCGCGTCGACGTCGTCCACACCGCCCTGGACGACCTGCGGGGGATGCTGCGCATGGGCCGCCGATGGCTCGCCGGGGCGCTGCGGGTGCCGGTGCCGTCGCGCCGGCTGCCCGCCGGGATGCGGGCGCAGGTGCCGAGCTTCGCGGTCATCGGGCTGGTCAGCACGGTCGCCCAGCTCGTCCTGTACGGGCTGCTGCGCCTTTTCATGCCGGTGGTCCTGGCGAATGTGGTCTCCTATTTCCTCGCCGCCATCGCCAACACCGCCGCGAACCGGCGGTTCACCTTCGGGGTGGTCGGCACCCGGCGGATCGTCCGGCACCAGCTCGAAGGCGGGGTCGCGTTCCTGGTGGGGCTCGGCGTGAGCACGGCCGGGCTGTTCGCGCTGCACACCGCGTGGCCGCACGCGTCGCGGTTCGTGGAACTGGCCGCGCTGCTGGCGCTGAACCTGTTCGCCGCGGCGATCCGCTTCGCGCTGCTGCGCGCGTGGGTGTTCCACCCGCGGCGGACACCGGACCTGGAGGAGGAGAACCGATGAGTGTCCTTTCGCTACGCCGTCCCACCCCCGCGGTGGACGCCGGGCCCGCCCCCGCGCGGCGCTCCGGTGACCCGTGGTGGGCCAGAGGGGCGCTCGGCGGCGTGCTGCTCCTCGCGGCGCTCCTGTACGGCTGGGGCCTGTCGGGCTACGCCAACGACTACTACTCCGCCGCGGTGCGCAGCGGCACGGAGAGCTGGAAGGCGTTCTTCTTCGGCTCGCTGGACTCCGCGTCCTTCATCACCGTGGACAAGCCGCCGATGGCGCTGTGGGTCCAGGAGCTGACCGCGCGGGTCATCGGATACGGAAGCTGGAGCCTGCTGCTGCCCGAGGTCGTCATGGGCGTCGCCGCGGTCTTCGTGCTGTACGTGACGGTGCGACGCGTCTTCGGCCCGGCCGCCGGCCTCGTGGCCGCGCTGGTGATGGCGCTGACCCCGATCACGGTCGCGATCAACCGGGACAACAACCCCGACACGCTGCTCGTGCTCTTGCTGGTGCTCTCGGCGTGGGCGTGCCAGCGCGCCGTCGAGTCGGGCCGGCTGCGGTGGCTGCTCGCCTCGGCGTTCTTCCTGGGCTGCGGCTTCAACACGAAGATGCTCCAGGCGTACCTGCTGTTGCCGGCGCTGGCCCTCGTCTACCTGCTGTTCGCCCCGGGCGGCCCGCTGCGCCGCGTGTGGCACCTCCTGGCGTCCGGGGTGGTCCTCGCGGTCTCCAGCTTCTGGTGGATGGTCGTGGTAGACCTGATCCCGGCCTCCTCCCGGCCGTTCATCGGCGGCAGCACGGACGGCACGGTCTGGGACCTGGTGATCGGCTACAACGGCCTCGGCCGGGTAACGGGCAACGAGGGCGGCGGTCCGGGCGGCGGCCGAGGCGGTTTCGGCGGGGGCGCGAGCTTCGCGGGCGCGTCCGGACTGGGCCGGCTGTTCAACGACACGGTGGGCGGCCAGATCTCGTGGCTACTGCCGTTCGCGGCCCTGACGCTGGTCGTGGGCGTGATCACCTTCTGGAAGCGGCCCCGTACGGACCTCGCGCGGGCGGCAGTCGTACTGTGGGGCGGCTGGCTGGTGATCCACTTCATCATCTTCAGCTTCTCCGACGGAACGATGCACCCGTACTACACGACCGCCCTCTCACCGGCCGTGGGGGCACTGACCGGCATCGGCGGAGTACTGTCACTGCGCGCATACCGGTCTTCACGCCTCCGCGACGTCGCGGGCGCCCCGTCAAGGGCCGCGAAAGCCCGCCTTCGCCGGAATGCCACCGGCGCGCCGCTCACCTACACGAACTCACCGATGAACGCTGGACGCGGCGAGGACTCCCGAGCCGAGGACATGGGGACCGCGCACGGTCAGACCGCGCACGGTCAGACCGTGGACGGAGGGACCGAGGACGGGCGGACCGAGGACGGGCGGGCCGTAGACCGACAGACCGCAGACGGACGGACCGCAGGCGGACGGACCGCAGGCGGACGAGCCGAGGCCGGGCGGACCGACGACGGCTGGACCGAGGACGGGCAGGCCGAGGACGACTGGACCGTAGACGGACGGACCGCAGACGGGCGATCCGTGGACCGACGGGCCGTGGACGGCCGAGCCCGTGCCCACGGTGGAGATCCCGCTCTCGCCGGAACGGGCGGCCTGCCGAACGCCGCTCTCCTCGATGGGCACAGCCGGTGGAGCGCGGTCGCGTGGAGCTGGCTGCTGCCGCTGGGCGTAGCCGTGACGGGCGGCTGGTCGTTCGCCCTGCTCCGGCGGACGCCGAGCTGGAACTCCTGGCTGTCATGGACGGTCCTCGCGCTGACCGTACTCGCGGTCGCGGGCCTGGTGGTGACCCTCGTCGACGGCGCCTTCGGCCTCGGCCGACGCACCCCCCGCCACTCTCCGACGGTCACCCGGCCGGGCACGGACACGCCCACCGCACAACCGGACACGACGGCCGAACGATCGAGCACGGACACCACCACCGCACGATCGGACATGGACCCGACCACCACGCAGTCGAGCACGGACACCACCGCCGCACGGTCGAGCCTGGACACGAGCACCACGCGGTCGGACATGGACACCACCGCCGCACGGTCGGGCACGGACACCACCGCCGCGCGGTCGGACATGGACGCGACCACCGCACGGTCGGGCACAGATACGGCCGCCACGTGGTCGGGCACAGATACGGCCGCCACGTGGTCGGGCACAGATACGGCCGCCACGTGGTCGGACATGGGCACGACCGTCGCACGGTCGGCGGACGGCCGAGCGGCGTCGGCCGCCGCCGGAGCCTCATCGGCGGAAGCCATCACGCCCTCACCCACCGCGTCCTCGCCCACCGGGCTTGGGGAGCAGGCGACTTCCTCGGCGGTTCCGGGTGCCAATGGCTCTGTTAAGACGCGTCTCTGGGCGAAGCCGGGTCGGATTGGCGGGATCGCCGTGGTCGCCGCGATCGCCGGCATGGTCGCGAGTCTGGCCGGGCCCGCGGCGTACGCGGTCTCCGCCGCCGCTTCGAGTTCCAACGGCACCAATCCCCTGGCGGGTCCGTCGGGTGGCTTCGGAATGTTCGGCGGGCCCGGGATGCGCGGCGGTGGCGGCAGGCTTCCCGCGGACCTGCGGCGGGCGATGGAGGGCCGGTTCCCCAGTGGCCTGCCGCAGGGCATGCCTCAGGGTGGGCCGGGCGGAGCGCCCGGTGGCACCACGGGCCGGCCCGGCGGCGGTGGCGACCAGCAGGACGCCCCCGGTGGGTTCCCCAGCGGGGGCGGTGGATTCCCTGGCGGGGGCGGCGGGTTCCCCGGCGGGGGTGGCCCGGGTGGTCCGGGTGGCGAGGCGAACACCCAGCTCATCTCGTACCTGCAGAAGAACCGGGGCGGCGCCACCTGGCTCGTCGCGGTCTCCAGCGCCATGAGCGCATCGTCGATCATCATCAAGACCGGCGAGCCGGTCATGGCCATGGGCGGCTTCACGGGTAGCGACCCGGCGATGACCGTGTCGAAGCTCCAGCAGTACGTGAAGAGCGGAAAGCTGCGCTTCGTGATGGTGGGCGGAGGCGGCCCGGGCGGCGGCAGCTCCGACGTGACCTCCTGGGTCACCAAGAACTGCCAGGCCGTGAAGGCCTCGGAGTACGGCGGCACATCCGGCTCGTCGTCGCAGCAGCAGCAGAACTCCCAGGGGCTCTACCGCTGCACCTGAGGATCCCCTCGGGAACCGTCCGCCCGGCTGGGCGGCGCTCGGGCGGCACCGCCGCCGCCGGAGCGCCGCCCAGCCGACGCATTACGGGAGCAACGCCCGTCCAGGCGCGTCCCACCGGGCATCCAGCGGACCCCTCGCATCGCCCCCGAAGACACCACCCCGCGTGCAGCATGGCCCCGGCAGGCCAAGTCCTGCCGCCTCGCGGCTCGGGCCCATCCGAGTTGCGGGTGCCCTCGTTCGTGACGACGCTGAGGCGCTCGGGCTCGGCGGCACCGACGCCACCACCGTCCGGTCGTGGTGCGAGGCGCTCGTCGCGGGTGTGTCGGCCATCACCGCCGGTGAGGACAGTCGGGGCGGATTTCCCGTCGACACACGCGAACACGGTCTGCCACCGACCGTTTACTAATTCGACTCACCGCCTTTGCGGTCGACGAGTCGTCCGGCTTTTCCGCAGGTGAACAGGATGGTTTCGTGGCCGCACCCGGTCAACACCGGGGGCGCCGGAGTAAAGAGCACGTCACGCGCTCGTGTCGAGCTGTCACCCCACGCCAGATTTCTCGACTTGGGCCCTTCTCACCACGGGTGACGGCCCATTAACATCGCAGCACTGAACACCGTGGGCAGAAGGGCGCCGACGATGGCGGGACTTTTGTTTGACAACCCGTTCTATGGAAAGCTCTCCCAGGCTGTAAATGGCGTCAGGAAGGACGCCATTGATCTTGAACGAATGCTCAACAGATCATTCGACCTGGCTCAACGAACACAGCTGAACATGGGCTATGAGGGCAACCTCGACACCCAGCGAAGACAGCTCCGGTGGGCGCTCATCAGCATCGTCCAGGCCGCCGAGGACGCCCTGCAGAACACTCCGACGAAGGTCACGGCCGAGGAGGCCGCCCTCGGAGGCAAGGGCCCGTACGGCGCGCCGAGTTTCTGGTAGCGGTCCGCTCCGGAGACCGACGGCGGCCCCCTGCCGAGGAGGCCCGCAACCGTCCAGCCGACGTGTCGGACGGCCTGCGAGAACGACGGCCGTACGCTGACGGCCACCGCGCGAACGGAACCCCGGCGGTTGCATCGGCCCCTCGGCCAGGAGCATCGCTGAAACCTCGCGCCGGTCTCCGCCGGAACCCCGGGCCGACCTCTGTCTCCCGCCGCGGAGACCGTCGTCGGCCCGCCGTCGCGGACCGGGGGTGGTCTCCGTTGGTCATCGCCGGAAGCCGACGTCGGGCCACGCCGGGGTGAAGAGACCGAAGGCACCCCAGTTCAGCAGGGTCCGCCGCACCGGGACGATCTGCGGACGCTGGTACAGGGTCACCGAGTGCACTTCATCCCAGATCAAGCGATCGGCCTCGTTCGCGTACCGGCGGGCCTTCGCCGGGTTCAGCTCTCCCGTGGCACGGTCGAGAAGGGCGTCGAGCGACGCCGAGCCGACCCGGGCGACGTTCTGCCGCACGTCGTCTCCCCTGGGCCTGCCGTAGATCGGTCTCAGATTGGAGATCGGGAACGGACCGCCGATCCAGGAGAACGGCGCGAGGTCGTACGCGCCCGGGATGAGATACCGCTCGAAGAAGTCGCTGTCGGGCACCGGCCGCAGGTCCAGCCGTACGCCGACCCGGGCCAGCATGACCTGGATCAGCTCGCCGCTCTGACGCCCGGCCGCCGCGCTCGCCGGGTAGACGTACCGCAGCGTCAGCGGGCGGCCGTTCTTCAGCCGTAATCGCCCGCGCATCGGCCAGCCCGCCTGGTCCAGCAGGCGTCCGGCACCCGCGAGATCGTAGAGGTCGCCCGCGTTGTCCTGATATCCCTCCTGGGCGTTGACGAACGCATGGTCGTTCAGGAGCAGCACCGGCCAGTCGAGGCCGGCCAGGGCCGATCGGGCGAGCGCGCGGCGGTCGACGGCCATCGCCACGGCCCGGCGTACTCTCACGTCGGCCAGTGCCGGGGTGGCGCCGTTGAAGGTGAGCTGGCTGAAGTCCGGACCGGCCGCCCGGCGGACGACGGCACCGGGGACCCGCCGCGCACGCAGGTATGCCGCCGCGTCCGCGCCCGCGTCGAACGCATCGATCTCCCCGCTCGCGAACGCCCCGGGCATCGCATCGCGCGCGAGGTATCGGAAGACGACCCGGTCGAGCCGGGCCTGAGGACCCCACCAGCGAGTGTCACGGACGATCGTGATGGCCTGGGCGGTGTGGTCGATGCCCTCGGGCCGGAACGGCCCGGCGGTGACCGGGATGCGGTCCGACCACGCACGGTCCCAGGCGGAGGGACCGCTGATGGTCTTGGCCGGATACAGCGGGCCGAACAGGCTCCGCCACTCTCCGAACGGCCGGTCGAAGGTCACCACGACCTGCCGGTCGTTCGTCCCGCGGGCGACCCGCCGAATCCGGTCGTACCCGGTGGACGTGGTGATCTGGTACGCCCCGTCGTGGCCACGACAGGCTCGCCAGAGCGCGCGGAAGTCGCGGTAGCCGAGCGGTGTGCCGTCGGACCAGCGGGCCTTCGGGTTGAGATCGTAGGTCACGACCTGTCTCGGCCTCGTGCGGGTGACCTCGGCCCGTACCAGATAGGACGGGTCGGCGGTGACCCTCCCCTGCTGGTCGGAGCGGAACAGCCAGGGCATCAGCGCCCCGAGGATCCGCGCCGTGTCCAGGTCGGCGCCGCCCAGGTGCCAGTAGTTCCACTGCGTGGGGAACTCCGTCGTCGCCAGCCGCAGCGTGCCCCCGACCCGCACACGTTCACGCGGCGCCGGCGCGATGTCGTACGCACCGACGCGCGCCACCGGGCGCACGGGCCCGTGCGCCGGCATGCACGCGGCGATGAGCGGCAGGAGCAAGGCCATCGACGCGGATCTCATCCGGCGATGTCTCGGCGACCCGACGATCGCCGTGCACGGCCGCCGCGGCTTTGGCCCGAGCCCCAGCCGACGCCACGCGATCACGGGCAATAAGGAGAAAGCCATCGAGGCGGAACTCACCAGCCCCCGCCTCGGCGACCGCGAGCCATCCGGCCATGGCTCCAGCCGACGCCATGGACCGCACACGGTCATGAGCAGTAAGGACAGGGCGATCGGCGTCGGTCTCATCGGGGCTCTCCTTGTCCGGGGAAGTGGCAGGCGGCGGTGTGGTCGGGGGCGAGACGGCGGAGGCCGGGCTCCTGCATGACGCACCGGCGGCGGTCGTGCGCCGGGAGCGCTGAGAACACCGGGCAGCGGGTGCGGTATCGGCAGCCGCCCGGCGGATCCCGTGCCTCCCAGGCCACCTGGTGCGTCGTCCCGTGGGAGACCAGGTCGATGCGGGTCCAGAGTTTCTGGAGTTCGAGCCGGCGTCCGCCGTCGCGTGCCGGGGGTGGGACGGCGTCGAGCAGTGTCCGGGTGTACGGGTGGGCGGGCCTGCCGTACACCGCTTCGGCGTCGCCGATCTCCAGGATCCGGCCGTGGCGCATGACGGCGACGCGGTCGGCCAGCAGGCGGAGGGCGGCCAGGTCGTGTGCTGCGATCAGGTAGGCCAGGCCGAGGCGTGCCTTCAGGTCGTGCAGCAGTGCGATGACGCTCGCCTGGGTGGAGACGTCGAGCGCCGAGAACGGCTCGTCGAGGAGCAGGAGCCGTGGCTCGAGGGCGAGCGCGCGGGCGATGCCGACGCGCTGGCGCTGTCCGCCGGACAGTTCGCCCGGTCGGCGACCGGCGTGTGCGGGGTCGAGCCCGACGAGGCGCAGGAGCTCGGGGACGCGGGCGGCGATCTCCGGGCGGGGGCGGCCGTGCGCGCGGAGCGGTTCGGCGAGGATGGCGCCGGCCGTCATGCGCGGGTCGAGGGCGGCGGCGGAGTCCTGGAAGACCAGTTGCAGGTCGCGGCGGAGCTCGCGGCGCCTCCTGGCGGACAGGCTCGCGACGTCATGGCCGAACACCACGCCGGTCCTGAGGGCGGCGATCTCCTTGAGCGTGGTCGTCTTGCCGCACCCGGACTCGCCCACCAGGCCCAGCACCTCGCCCGCCCGGACGTCGAAGCCGACGCCGTCGACCACACGGAGCCCGCCGGGCGCCGGATGGTCCTTGACCAGCCCGTCCACCACGAGGACGACCGGTGTGTCCGCCCTGCCACCCGGCGCGCGCGGGCCCGGCAGGACGGCGTCCGCGCGGCTCAGGCGGGGAACGGAGCGAAGCAGCGCGGCGGTGCGGGGCATAGAAGGGTCGGTCGACGCCGTCGCGGCCGGCCCGCTCTCGACCGTACGGCCGGCGTGCATCACCGTGATCCGGTCGGCTCGCTCGGCGGCGAGCCCGAGGTCGTGGGTGATGAGGATGAGGGCCGCGCCCGTACGGCGCTGAACGGCCCGGAGAGCATCGAGGACCTGAGCCCGCGCCGGTGGGTCGAGACCGGCGGTCGGCTCGTCGGCGACGATCACGGACGGGTCGGCGGCCATCGCCACGGCGATCATCGCCCGGCGGCGCTGGCCGCCGGAGAGCTGATGCGGGTAGGCGCGGGCGACCGCGGCGGCGTCCTGGACTCCGGCGAGGCGCAGCGACTCGGCCGCCCGGGCGATCGCCGCCCGCCTGGACACGCGGCGGTGGGCGCGGACCGCCTCGGCGATCTGCGCGCCGATCCGGTGCACGGGAGTGAACGCGTGGTCCTGGAAGACGATCGCGATCCCCCTACCACGGACGGCGGCGAGCTCGCGTTCGGGCAGACCGAGGAGCTCGCGCCCGCGGAGCCGTACCGACCCCTGGACCCGCGCGGACGCGGGCAGCAGGCCGACGAGTGCGAGGGCGGTCGCGGACTTACCGGCGCCGGACTCACCGGCGACCGCGAGCGTCTCCCCCGCCGTCACGCCGAACCCGGCACCACCCACCGCGCGGACCCCACCCGCGAACACGACGCTCAACCCGGACACCTCGAGCACCGGCGCGGCGGCCCCGGCGGTCACGACGGACCCTCGAGAGCATCGCGCAGGCCGTCGCCGATGAGCGTGGCGGCGAGGATGAGGAGGACGAGCGCGGTCACCGGAGGCAGGAACAACCAGGGAAAGGTGCCGGCCGACGGTGCGCCGTCCGCGATGATCGTGCCCAGCGAGACGTCGGGGGGCCGGGCTCCGAAGCCGAGGTAGGACAGGCTCGTCTCGGCGATGACGGCGGTGCCGACGTTGAGCGTCGCGTCCGCGATCAGCAGCGGAGCGAGGTGGGGGACGATGTGGCGGAGAATGACCGCCACCGGCCGAACCCCGAGGTGGCGGGCGGCGAGAACGTACTCCTGGCCGCGAAGGGAGAGGGTCATCGCCCGGACGGCGCGCGCGGTGACCATCCACATGAAGGCGGCGAGCAGCGGCGCGAGGACCGGCAGGCCCGTGCCGCGGAGCGCCGGGGCCACCGTCGCGGCGACGAGGAGGGGCGGCAGGACGAGGAGGAGTTCGACGACGCCCATCAGCCCGCGGTCGGCCCAGCCGCCGAGGTATCCCGCGACGGTGCCCGTCACCGTCGCCAGCCCGGTCGCGCCGACGGCCACGAACAGGCCGGTGACCAGCGACGCGCGCAGCCCCCGCAGTGTCACGGCGTACATGTCCCGGCCGGTCTGCGTCGTGCCCAGCCAGTGGCGGGTGGACGGCGGACGGCGGAACGCGGTGAGGTCCGCGCCGTCCCACCTCCACGACGTGAGACACGGCCCGGCGAACGCGAGGACCAGGAGCAGGCCGAGCAGACCGAACCCCAGCCGGACCCGGCGGCCACGAGCCGCGCGGAACCACCGGATGTGCCGTCTCCCGGGCCACGCCCGAGCACGGGCCCGCCTCCGCCCGGTCATGGCCGGGCGCGAGGGTCGAGGGCCGCGTGGGCCAGGTCGGCGAGGAGGCCGACGACGGCGATCGTCATCGCCGCCACGCAGCCGCAGGCGGCGACCGCGTTCACGTCGTCGCCCGCGATCGAGTCGATCAGCCACTCCCCCAGCCCGTGCCAGGCGAAGATCTTCTCCGTGACGGCCGTGCCGGTCAGCAGGGCGGCGAAGCCGTACGCCGCGAAGGCCGTCATCGGTGCCACCGTCACGCGCAGGGCGTGGCGGCGTAACGCGGTGCGCCGGCGCAGGCCCCGGGCCATCGCGGCGCGGACGTAGCCCGCGTTCAGCGCGTCGAGCATGAGCCCTCGCTGGTAGCGGGCGCACATCGCGGCCTGGCCGAGAGCGAGGACGGCGGTCGGCAGGAGCAGATGACGCAGCCGGTCGGCCACCGCCCCCGCGGCGCCCGGGGTGTACTCGCCGGTCCACACGAAGATCGGTGCCCCGGCCCAGGCGTTCACGCCCTGGGCGGCCGTCTGGGCCAGCACCGCGAGGGCGAACGCCGGGATCGCCATGGTCACCAGCGCACCCGCGGTGATCAGGCGATCGAGCACGCCCTGCGGACGGAACGCCCCCACGGCGCCCAGCAGCACGCCTCCGGCCCAGACCAGCGGGCCGCCCGCCGCGACGAGACGCAGGCTGGCCCCCGCA
>NZ_JBHLZP010000131.1:0-17507 GCF_042429965.1 Actinoallomurus acaciae | reverse complement strand
CGAGGCCGGCGCCGAGCTCGTACGCGGGGACTTCGACGATCCGGCGAGCCTGCCGCCCGCGCTCGACGGCGCCGCCGCGGTGGTCGGCGTACCGCCCGTGGCCTTCGGGCCGGCCGGACCCGAGACGGACCTCGAGGCGGCCCGCGGCCGGGCGCTGATCGACGCGACGGCCGCGGCGGGAATCGAGCAGGTGGTGTTCAGCACCGTCGCCTCGGCATCGGCGGCATCGTGGGGTTCGGCGGGGAAGGCGCTGATCGAGGAGTACCTGCACGACCACATCGCGCTGCCCACCGTGCTGCGTCCGGTCCGGTTCATGAGCAACTATCTCGGCGGCGGAAGGACCGGCATCGACGGTGTTTCGGACGGCGTGCACCGGCACCTGTTCCCGCCGCACGAGCCCATGCAGATCATCGCGCTGGAGGACGTCGCCGAGTTCGCCGCGCTGGCGTTCGCGGATCCGGCCCGGTTCGCCGGACGGACCCTGGAACTGGCCGGTGACGAACCGACCCCGGTCGAGGCCGCCGCCGCGATCACCGAGGCCACGGGCATTCCGGTCCGGTACGAGCAGCTCACCGACGACGAGGCCGCCGCGATCGGCCCGGAGGTCGCCGAGACCAGGAAGCGCTGGCAGGCCGGTCACCGCTGGCACGCCGACATCGAGGCACTGCGCGTGATCCACCCCGGACTCCGCACTCTCACCGACTGGCTCACCGAATCCGGCGCCACCGCCATCCGCACCCACCTCACCGCCGGCTGAGGCCGACGGCCGGGTGAGCGTTCGGGAGAACGTGCGGCCCGCCCGGCGGTCCGGCCGAAGCGCGGTCCCACGGCCGGGGCAAAAAGATCTCGATGTCCGTCGGCTCCGCCGGTAACGTCTCCGGGGCCACATCGAACGCGTTGCCGCCGAACACCGCCGGTAGGAGGCCCGATGACACACACGTCCGTCGAGGAGTACGCCGTCACCGGGCCCGATGCCGGCCCGTACGCGATCACGACCGGGCCGGACGGCGCACTCTGGTACACCCTGGTCCACGGCGGCCGGATCGGCCGGATCGTCCCCGGCGGCGAACCCACGAGCCACCGGCTCGATCCGGCGTGCGGACCGACGATCATCGTCGCCGGGCCGGACGGCGCGCTGTGGTTCACCGAGTACCAGGCACACCGCATCGGGCGCATCACGACCGACGGCGCGGTCACGGAGTTCGGGCTGCCGGCCCCGGACCGCGGGCCGTTCGGCATCGCCGCGGGACCGGACGGCGCACTGTGGTTCACCGAGACCGCCGCCGACCGTGTCGGCAGGATCACCACCGACGGCGCGGTCACCGAGTTCCCGCTCCCGGTCACCGGCGCCTTCCCCTCCGCGATCACCGCCGGTGCCGACGGCGGCATGTGGTTCACCCTCAACCAGGGCAACGCCATCGGCCGCATCGGCATGGACGCGGAGATCACCATCCATCCGCTGCCGACCGAGGCCGCCGCGCCGGTGGGCATCGCCGCGGGCCGGGACGGCGCGCTGTGGTTCGTGGAGATCGCCGCCGGCCAGATCGGCCGGATCGGCACCGACGGCGCGATCACCGAGTTCCCGCTGCCCGACCGGTCCGCCCGGCCGCACGCCATCACCCCCGGCGACGACGACCGGCAGTGGTTCACCGAATGGGGCGGCAACCGCGTCGGCTCGATCGCCCCGGACGGCACGATCCAGCTCCACGACCTGCCCACGCCCAAGTCGGAACCGCACGGCATCACCCTCGGCCCGGACGGCGCACTGTGGACGGCACTCGAGATCGGCGCACTCGCCCGCGTCGCCGCTGGGTGAGGGCGGCGGCGTCGCCCGCGAGCGCGCCGCTCAGCCCTGAGCGCGGCGGCTGCGGAAGGCGGCGACGCGCGTACGGTTCTGGCAGGTCACGGAGCAGAAGCGGCGCCGGCCACCGGGAGAGGTGTCGATGTAAACGTCGGCGCAGCGGAGGTCCGCGCACATGCCGAGCCGGTGGGAGTCGTGGCCGGCGAGGTACTCGCGCAGGGCGACCGCCGCGGAGGCGAGAACCGCGTCACGCTCGTCCGCGACGAGCCACCCGGAGTACAGACGGCCGGCCTCGGCGCCCAGAGCCGGGCGGACCCCGGTGTCGGCGAGGAGCCGGGTGACCAGCCGGGCGCGCTCGGCGGGGTCGGATACCGCGAACACCGGGTGGAGGCGATCCGCGACCTCGGCCAGTACGCGGTCGCCGGGCCGCGCACCGAGCCGTTCCTCGATGTCCGCGGCGGGCGGGTAAGGCTGGTCGCTCCGGCCGTCCTCGCGACGAGGGTCGGTCCCCCATCCGTTGATGAGCTCGACCAGTGTGTCCAGCGGCATGGCCTCGACCATGGGCCGACTGTAACGCGATGAGCCGAGTCTGGGCGTTGCATTGCCGCCCAGGACGGCCGTAACGTGTGAACGGCATTCATTGCGTTACAGATGGAGTCCGGCGTGCTCGACCTCGCGGTTCTTCCCGGTTACCTCCTGGCGGTGTTGCTGGTCACGATCCCTCCGGGGCCGGACAACGCCTACATCGTCGCCGTCGCGATCGACCGGGGCCCGCGCGCGGGCGTCCTGTCCGCCGTCGGCATGTCACTGGGCATGCTCGTACACGTGACCGCCGCCTCGCTCGGCCTGGCCATCGTGTTGCGGTCGGCCCCACTGGCATTGACCGCGGTACGCCTGGGCGGGGCCGCCTACCTGGCCTGGCTCGCCGTCACCACACTGCGGAGCGCTCGGCGCTCGGGCCACGTCACGCACGCCCCACCGCCCGACCGGCGGGTGCTGGCCCGGGCCGTCCTCACGAACCTCACCAACCCCAAGGTCATCCTCTTCTTCGCCGCGTTCCTGCCCCAGTTCGCCAGGGCCGGGCGCGGCCCGGCCGCCCTCCAGTTCCTCACCCTCGGCCTGATCTTCCTGCTCGTCGGCCTGGCCTGGGACAGCCTCGTCGGCCTGTCCGCCGGCCGCCTGGGCGGCGCGTTGAAGAGCGACGGCCGCGCCGCCGCCGCGGTGACCGTCACCGCCGGAGTCACCTTCGCCGTCCTGGCGCTGCTGCTGCTCCTGCAGGCCCTGCCGACCGGCTGAGCCCGGATGGAACGCGTCACGGGAAGGGCGCGTCTGACCGGGCATGGCCACACCGCCGTACGCCGCCGCATCCGAACTCCGTCCGCGACGTCTGTGGTACGCGATCGCGGCGCTGATCCTGGTGGCCGGCGTGGCGACCGCCGCCGTGATCTTCATCAGGCTCATCGCCGGGGCCGGACCAGCCCGGACCTTCGGCCCCGGCGAGACGGTGACCCTTCACCTGGGCAAGGACCCGCGGCCCGGCTTCTACGTCACCGGCACGGGCTCCCCGGACGACCACTGCTACGCCCGCGACTCGGCCGGACGGCGGTTCGCGGCCGAGCCGATCTCGGGGACCACCACCATCACCGAGAACGGCACCCGCTGGCACGTCCTGTCCCACCTGCGCCTGCCGGCCGACGGCACGTACCAGGTCACCTGCCCGCGGACCGCCGCCAACGCCGGCGCGCGATACGGCATCGGCACCCCGCCCGAGACCGGGCAGATGGTGGGAAAGATCTTCGCCGTGATCCTGATCCCCATGGCGGCGCTCGCGGCCGCCACGGTGATCATCATCGTGGTCGCCGTACGACGCTCCTCACACCGCCGTCGCCTGGCCGCGCCGCCCACGCCGCACTGGGGCGGCTAGGGACTCGGGGAAGGGCGAGCCATTCGAGCCGGCGAAACAGATACGCACGTCTCTCGTCATCCGGACCGCCCTCGGTTCCCTTCCGGCCCCGACCAGATGATCGACACGATCTGGAGGGCCGCCGTCGCGAGGTGCCGGTCGCCGTCGACGCGGGCGCGTTCGGCCGCCTGAGCGGGAGTGATGCCGCGAGTGCACAGGCGCCAGGTCGTGTCGGCGTCGAGTTCGAGCCGTGCGGTGGGCGAGGGACGCGGCCCGCGGGCCAGCCGCCAGCGGCCGGACCCGCGGGTGCAGGTCCAGTCTCCCCCGCCGGGCCCGGTCACGGTCACCCCGAGGGCGGCGCCCGGCGGCGCGGTCACGTCGCGCAGCGTGTGCGGCAGCCCCCGCAGGAAGGTGTCGATGACGGGGCCGGCATAGTGCGGGTCGGTGAGTCCGGCCCGGCCGGTCGCCTCGCAGATCTGCTGCTGGTGGGTCCAGAACTCGGTGTACTCGCGGGCCACGTCCAGCCAGTACGGGTGCGGCTCGGGTCCGGCCCAGCGCACCGGCCCGCCGAGGGCGTCCAGGTCGACGGTCCGCCAGAACGCGATGATCTGGTCCGCGGCGTTGGACAGCAGGTCGATGAGCAGCGGAGGGCTGATGCCGCGAGCGGCCTCGACCCACCGGCCGTTGATGCGGTCGAGGAAGGCGGGGAACGCCTCGCCGTCTCGCGGACGCACCGCATGGAAGCCGTCCCGGTGCATGGACAGGCGTCCGAGGTGGTCGCCGAGCACGTGGGCGGCGACGTCCTTGACGTTCCAGCCGGGGCAGATCGTCGGCCTGGCCCACTCGTCGCCGTCGAGCCGGCGCAGCAGCTCGACGAACGCGGCCTGCTGCTCGGCGAACACCGGCCGGACGTCGATGGGCGGTCCCAGCCAGGAGGTGTCGGTCATCACTGCCCCTCGATGCCTCGAAGACGGCGCTGGGCGCGCAGCGCGCGGCGGGCCTCGTGACGGCTGCGGCGCCGCGCTTCGCGCCGGAGGTACTGCCACTCCCGGCCCCCATCGGCACCGCCGCACTCGAACCAGTAGTGGTCGGTGGCACGCCAGTGACAGCCGCTCGTACGGTGACTCAGGGATGCGCTGCCGGCGGTGATCTCGTCCGGCAGCGTGCACGGCCCGAACCGATGATCGTGCACGGGCACGCAGGTCACCATCGGCGCGTCGGCCACCCGCACCCACCAGGGCCGGGTCTTGTCGGTCTTGCTCATACGGTCGCCTTCCGGCTCCGTGACGCCCCTGGCCGGGGCCGTCATAAGACCGGATGCACCGTGATCACCTCCGAACGCGCGCCCGGCCCGCCGGGGCCGGGAGAGACCGACTCCGACGGTACCGCGAGCGGCACGGGCCTGGGGGCGTGGGACCGGGCCCCGTACGGGCCGAGGGCGGGCACGGTGTGGTGGACACACCGCGCCCGCCCTCGGTCGGTCGGTCGCCGGGAAGGCGTCAGCGTCAGCCGAGGCCGGCCTTGCTCAGCCAGTCCTTGGCGACGGTGTCGGCGTCGTCCTTGTCGGAGACCACGCGCGTCATCATGGCGAGCAGGTCCTGGGTGGTCAGCTTGGCCGAGACCGCGTTGAGCGCCGCCTGCGCGTTGGCGTCGACGCCGGACTTGTAGACGAGTGGCGTGACGTTCTGTGCGCTGAAGACGTTCTGCGGGTCCTGGAGCACGACGAACTTGTTCGCCGCGATCGTCGGGTCGGTGGTGAACAGGTCGGCCGCCTGGATCGTGTTGTTCTTCAGCAGCTTGACCAGCGTGGTCTGGGCGTTGGCGTCGAACGGCTGGAACTTCTTGAACTTCAGGCCGTACTTCTTCTCCAGCCCGACCAGGCCCTGCTCACGGGTCTTGAACTCCGACGGGCCGCCGATCGTCACCTGGCCGGCCGCCGACTTGAGGTCGGCGATCGACTTGAGGTTGTACTTCTGCGCGGTCTGGGGGTTGACCGTCACCGAGTCCTTGTCCTCGGCCTGGGAGGAGTCGAGGATCGCCAGGGTCGCGGGGAGCTTGGCCTTGAGGGCGGCGTTGACGTCGGCGGTCGTCACGGCGGTGCTGGACTTGTCGACCGACGTCGTCAGCAGGGCGCCGTTGTACTCCGGCATCACGGTGATGGCGCCGGACTTGACCTGGTCGTAGTAGACCTCACGGCTGCCGATGTTGAACTTCCTGGTGACCTTGACGCCCTTGGCCTCCAGCGCCTGGGCGTACAGCTCACCGAGGAGCTGGCTCTCGGGGAAGTTCGCCGAGCCGACGACGACGTTGGCGCCTCCGCCGGCGGGCTTTTGGTCCAGGGGGTTGTCGCTACCGCCCTTGTCACTGCTGCCACCGCACGCGCTGAGGGCCAGCGCTGCGACGACGCCGAGGACGGCGCCACGGACTATCCGTATCATTTTCCGTTTTCCTCTTCTCGTTCCAACGTCTTACGAGGTACGCGACGATCCGCGCAGTCCGGGGGACACGACCGCCCTCCGGATGCCGACGAAGGCGACCTGCACGATCACGGCAAGGAGCACGACCAGTACTGAACCACCCACCACCGACGAGTAGTCCTTGCGCGCGAGGCCGTCGACGATGAACCGGCCGAGACCGCCGATGCCCGCGTACGCCGCGATGGTGGCCGTCGCGACGACCTGGATCGCGGCGGTGCGCAGGCCCAGGAGGATGAGGGGTATCGCGACCGGGATCTCGGCCTTGAGCAGGACGCCGGGGCCTTTCATGCCCATGCCCTTCGCGGCGTCCTTGATGTCGGCGTCGACGCTGCGGATCCCCTCGTACGTGTTGACGAGGATCGGTGGTGTGGCGAGCGCGATCAGCGGGATGATCACCGGGGTCAGGCCGATGGAGGTGACGGTCACCACGAGCAGCAGCAGCCCGAGTGTGGGGATGGCGCGCGCGAGGTTGGCGAGGCTGACGACGATAAAGCCGCCCCGGCCGGTGTGGCCGACGAGCGCGCCGAGCGGCAGTGCGATCACGGCGGCGATGGCCAGGGCGAGCGCGCTGTAGCCGAGGTGTTCGAACAGGCGATGCGGGATGCCGTCGCCGCCGCTCCAGTGCGCGGAGGCGGTGAGCCAGTTCCACGCGGCGTTGATCTGGTCGACGAGGTTCATCCGTTACTCCTCCGGGTCCGCGCCCACGGGGTGAGCAACCGCTGTGCCGCGACGAGCACGCCGTCGCTGATGAGGGCGAGGGCGAGGATCAGCACGCTGGAGACGATGATCGGTGTGGTGAAGTCGCGGGAGTAGCCGTCGATGAACTCCTGGCCGAGCCCGCCGTTGCCGACCAGGACGCCGACGCTGACGAGGCTGATGGAGGCGACCGTCGCGACCCGCGCACCCGCGATGACGACCGGGACCGCGATCGGGAGTTCGACCTGGACCAGCCGGCGGAGCGTGCCGAAGCCCATCGCGGTGGCCGCCTGGCGCACCGGCTCGGGGACCGACCGCAGTCCGTCCACGACGTTCGGCACGAGGACCGACAGGGAGAACAGCGTGAGCGGCACGATGATCGTGAAGTCCGCCTTGCCGCCGCTGCCGACGCCGAAGTACGGCAGGAGGATCATGAACAGCGCGATCGACGGCACCCCGTACAGGATGTTGGCGACGCCCAGCGTCGGCGGGTACAGCCAGCGCCAGCGCATGCACACGACGCCGAGCGGGACCGCGATGACCAGCCCGAACAGGATCGGCAGCAGCGCGAGCTTGATGTGGTGGAGCGTCAGGTCGGTGAGCAGGTCGGTGTGGTCACCGATCCAGTTCCAGCGGATCAGCGGCTCACCGTCGGCGGCGAGTGCGCTCATCGCTCCGCCGCCTCGACCTCGTTCTCGGCCTTGCCGGGCTCGGGAGTGGCCTCCAGCTCGCGGTTGAAGCGCAGCCGCCTGAGGCCCTTCTCGCCGCCGAGGAACTCGGTGACGAAGCCCTCGGCGGGGTCGCTCAGCAGTTCGTCGGGGGTGGCGTGCTGGGCGAGGGTGCCGCCGACCTGGAAGACCGCGATGCGGTGCCCGAGCTTGATCGCCTCGTCGATGTCGTGTGTGACGAAGGCGATCGTCTTGCGCACCTCGGACTGGAGCCGCAGGAACTCATCCTGCAGGCTCTTGCGCACGATCGGGTCGACGGCGCTGAACGGCTCGTCCATCAGCATGACCGGAGGGTCGGCGGCGAGCGCCCGCGCGACGCCGACGCGCTGCTGCTGCCCGCCGGAGAGCTGGAAGGGATAGCGCTTGGCCATCTTGGTGTCCAGGCCCACGCGCTCCATCAACTCCATGGCGGTCGCACGCGCCTTCTTCTTGTCCCAGCCGAGCAGGTACGGCACGGTGGCGATGTTGTCGACGATCGTGCGGTGCGGGAACAGCCCCGCGTGCTGGATCACATAACCGATGCCACGGCGCAGATCGGAGGCGTCCTTTTTGCGGATATCCTCCCCGTCAATGCTGATGGTGCCGGCGGTAGGGTCGATCATCCGGTTGATCATCCGTAGCGACGTGGTCTTGCCACAGCCGGACGGGCCGACGAACACGGTGATCTGGCCGGAGGGGATCTCCAACGTCAAATCGTCAACGGCCACGGTGCCGTCCGGGTATCGCTTGGTGACGCCGTCGAACTTGATCAAGAGTGACTCTCTCTCTAGAGGCGGCCCAGTGGTCCGGGACGACCGCGACTCGTTTCCAAGTTAAGAGGTCAAGATAGTGGTATTTGTACCGTCTATGCGGGTGTGGCCATGAGCCAAACGGCCATAGCGGTCAACGGTAGCGGGTTGAACTGCGACGTTGTAACCGCTGTAGCCCGAGATGGCGCCTTCGTTACCGTTACTCCACAAGCCGTGGAGAATGCGCGGCAGGCGTGGGAGGTCGTGCGGGAAGTCGCCGCGCGGCGGCCAGTGTACGGGCGGACCACCGGAGTGGGCGCCAACCGCGACGTCGCGATCGAGGACGACGATGCCCACGGCCTGCGGCTACTGCGCAGCCACTCCGGCGGCGCGGGCCCTCTCATGTCGGCCGAGAACGTCCGCGCGATGCTCGTCGTACGCCTCAACCAGATCGCCGCGGGCGGCTCCGGCGTCGACCCGGATGTGCTCGGTGCCCTCGCGGATGTGATCAATCGCTGGCTCATTCCCCCGATCCCAGCGTATGGCGCGATCGGCACCGGCGACCTGACCGCCCTCGCGTCGACCGCCCTGTGCCTGATCGGCGAACGCCCGTGGCAGGGCGGCGCGTCCACCGCGCGCTTCCCGCTGCGGCCCGCCGACGCGCTCGCCTTCATCAGCTCCAACGCCGCGACGCTGGGCGAGTCGGCGCTGGCGTGCCGGGACGTGCTCGAACTGCTGCGGGCCTCGATCCCCGTCACCGGACTGTCGCTGCTCGCGGTCCAGGGGTCCTCGGAGGCGTACGCGGCCCCGGTGCACGAGAACTGCCCGCATCCGGGTCGCCGCCGGGTCGCCGACACCATGCGGGGGCTGCTCGACGGCGTCGAGCTCGTCCCGTCGCGCATCCAGGACCCGTACGGTTACCGGGCGTTCCCGCAGGTCCACGGCCCTGCCGTGGACGCGGCGGAGAACGTCGAGACGATCGTCACACGGGAGATCAACGCGTCGTCGGAGAACCCCCTCGTGGACGTCGCGGGCCGTACGGTGTGGCACAACGGCAGCTTCCACACCGCGTACGTGGGTCTGAGCCTGGACGCCGTACGGGCCGCGATGTTCCAGACGGCGGCGCTGTCGGCGGCCCGCCTGGGCACACTGGTCGAACCGGCCTTCACCGGCCTCGCGCCGTTCCAGGCCGCACCGGGCGAGCCGGGCTCGGGCATCATGATCCTGGAGTACGTCGCACACTCGGCGATCGCGGACATCCGGCGCCTGGCGACCCCGTCGGCCCTGGGCAACGCGGTACTGTCGCGAGGCGTCGAGGAGCACGCGGGCTTCTCCACCCAGTCGGCACGAGCGACGACGGAGGCGATCGGGGCGTACCGCATCGTGCTCGCATGCGAACTGGTCGCGGCCGTACGCGCCCTGCGCATGCAGGGCAGCATGCCGACGGGGCGCCTGGGCGAGGTCTTCGCCTCGGCGACGGCCGTACTGGACCCTCAGGTGGAGGACCGCGCCCTGGACGGCGACATCACCGCCGCAACCGACCTGCTCCCCCGCATCGCCGCACACGGGGTGTACTAGGTGTACCGACCACGGACGGTGGTAAGGCGACACGGCTGGATGATCTTGAAATAGGGAGGACCTCCTGCCGAGGTGTGTGTCACCACAACATGCACATCTCGTCCGGGAGGTCCTGGTGGTCCACGCTAACGGCTGGGGCTGGCGCGTTGCGTCGTGGAAGACAACCGGCCGTATCAGCGGGCGGGTGAGCGGTTCTAGGTCTCGGCCACCACGGCCAAGCGGTGGGCGGACCGGTACCGCCAACACGGCGCCACCGGGACGAACGACCGTTCCAGCCGCCCGCACCACAGCCCGTCCCGGACCCCACGCAAAACCGAGCAGCGGATCATCAAACTCCGCATCACCCACCGGCTGGGGCTGAACCCGGCCACGGCGCACCGGGTCCTGACCCGCTACCACTGCCCGCTCCCGACCTGGACCGGGGAACCGGCCGGGAGATCCCCCCGCTACGAACACGACCGGCCCGGCGGCCTGATCCACGTCGACGTCAAAAAAACTCGGCAACATCCCCGACGGCGGCGGGCGGCGCATCACCGGCAAACACAACCGGGCCGCTACCCCCGGCGCAACCCGGACCGACGCGGCGGAGCGCGCCTGGGCTACGACTACCCACAAGCTCACCCGCCCGTACCCGACCCCACGGCGAAGCCGAACGCCTCCACCGCACCCTGACCAACGAATGGGCCTGCACACGCCCCTACCACTCCGAAGCCGAACGCCCTTACACCATGGCCGCACACGTACAACATCACCGCACTCGGCGGCCTCCCACCCACCAGCCGCATCACCAAGCCGACGGGACAGAACACCTAGGGCCGGTCAGGCCGCGTCGGACCGGGCGCGTCGTCCGCTTGCGCGCAGGCTCTCGATGCCTGCGTCGAGGGCCGCCTCCAGGTGCGCGATGCGGCCCGTCGACATCAGCACCACGACGCCCCCCTGGATGCCGGCGAGCAGCGCGGCGGCGGCGCGTTCGGTGTCCAGGCCGGGGTCGATCTCGCCGAGGCCCTGCATGTGCCGGATCCCCACGGCGATCTCCTCCTGCCACGTGTGCAGCAGTTCGACGACCACGGCCTGGGCGCCGGGCGTACTGCGGCCGAGCTCTGAGACCAGATAGTTGATCGGGCAGTCGAGCTTCTGGCGGCGGTAGCGGTCGACCACCCGGTCGCGCCAGGCCGACCACGCCGGCCAGGAGGTGAGCTCGCCGAGCTGTGGCCGCTGGTCGGCGAGCACCTGGTCGGCCTCGTGGCGGGCGACCGCCAGGAGCAGTTCCTCCTTGCCCTCCGGGAAGTAGTGGAAGAGCTGGCTCTTGCTCGTGTCCGTACGAGCGCGTATGTCGTCGAGGGTGGTGGCGAGAACACCGTGCTCGCGGATCTCCGCCGCCGCGCCCTCGATGATCCGCTGCCGGGTCGCGAGCCCCTTCCGCGTCAGTGTTCGGGTCATCCGCTCCGCCTCCTCGCCCGCGCGCCGAGCATCCCACGCTACCCCGGACGAAGCGGGACGACCCGGGCCAGGCGTCCGTCGGCGATTTTGGACTTGCGGGTCCATTTTCGCCGACACATCTTTGTGGGCGAGGCGGCCGGTGGCCGGTCGCCGGAACACACTCTGGGGAGACGTGGACATGAACGACTACTACCTGCTCGGCCGGTCCGGGCTGCGGGTGAGCCGGCTGGCGCTGGGCACCATGAACTTCGGCACCGGCGGCTTCCACGCGGCGTACGGGAAGACCGAGGCGGAGGCCGAGCCCATCTTCCGGCGCTACCTGGAGGCCGGGGGCAACTTCATCGACACGGCGGACTTCTACACCGCCGGAGAGAGCGAGACCATCCTCGGCCGGCTGATCGCGTCCGCCGGGGTACGCGACAAGCTCGTGCTGACCAGCAAGTTCACCAACACCACCGACCCGGCCGACCCCAACGCCAGCGGCAACGGCCGCAAGCACATGATCCGGTCGGTGGAGGCCTCGCTGCGCCGGCTCGGCACCGACCACCTCGACCTGTACCTGCTCCACACCTGGGACCGGATCACCCCGGTCGAGGAGGTCGTGCGCACCTTCGACGACCTGGTGCGCGCCGGAAAGATCCGGTACGCCGGCCTGTCCGACGTGCCGGCCTGGTACGCCGCGCGGGCGCAGAGCTTCGCCGAGGCGCACGCCCTGACTCCGATGATCAATCTGCAGCTGCCCTACTCGCTGATCGCGCGGGACATCGAGCCGGAGTTCGTGCCGATGGCGCAGTCACTGGGGATGGGGATCACCGCGTGGAGCCCGATCGGCGGCGGGCTGCTCACCGGCAAGTACCGGCGCGGCGCGGACGGTCTGACGGGCGCGGGCCGGTTCACCACCGAAGGCGGAGGCCAGGTCCCGGTCGACGACCGCGACTGGCACGTGATCGAGGAACTGGAACGCGTGGCCGCCGACCTGGGCCGGAGCATGGCCCAGGTGGCGATCAACTGGGTGGCCACCCAGCCCGCCGTCGGGTCGGTGATCATCGGCGCGAGCAGCCCCGAGCAGCTCGACGGCAACCTCGCCGCGCTCGACCTGGAGATCCCGCCGGAGGCGCGCCGCCGGCTCGACCAGGCCGGCTCCCGGCCGCACAGGTCGGTCTACTCCATGTTCACCCCGGAGTACCAGTCATGGGTGGTGAGCCCGGGGCTGGGCATCGGCGACAAGCCAGCCGGGTACGCGCCGCCGACGTGGAACGGCGCCCCGGTCGGCTGACGCCGTACCCGCCGCGACCGTCACTCCGCGAGCGACTCGATGCAGGCGCGCAGCGTCGTGGCGAGCTGCTCGCGCTGGACGGGGCTGAGCGCGGCCAGCATCCGGTCCTCGACGGCGTCCGCTGAGCGATGGCAGGCCTCCAGCGTCTCGCGGCCGTCGGCGGTCAGCTCCGCCTGCAGGATGCGGCCGTGGCCGGGGTGGGGGTGGCGGCTCACCCACCGGCGCTGTTCGAGTTCGCGCAGGGCCTGGTTCATGGTCTGCGGGGTGACGAAGGCGCGGCGCGCCAGGTCGGCGTTGGACAGCCCGGGTTCCTCGGCCAGGGCGGTCAGCACGGCGTACTGGGGGAGCGTCACGCCCTGCTCGCGAAGCCGCCCGGCGAGTGCGGCGTGGAGCGCGGCCTGAGCACGTTTGAGCAGGTAGCCGGGACGCCCGGTGGAGTTCGACGGGGCCAAGGAGCCCTCCCTTGCGGAGTATCAGGTTACCTGACATAGTCTCAGGTAACCTGATACTAGCCGAGGAGAAGAGATCATGGCTGTCACCGGACCTGACTTCGTCGCACTCCAGGTACGCGACCTGGAGGCGTCCGCGCGCTTCTACACCGAGCGGCTGGGCCTGGCCCGCGCTGCCGTCTCACCGCCAGGGGCCGTGGTGTTCGCCACCGAGCCGGTCCCCTTCGCCGTCCGCGAGCCCATGGTCGACCTGGACGCCACCGACCGGCTGGGCTGGGGCGTGGCGCTGTGGCTGAAGGCCGACGACGTCGACAAGCTGCACGACGACCTGGCGAGCCACGGTGTCACCATCGTGACCGCCCCGTCCGACGGCCCGTTCGGCCGCACCTTCGCGTTCGCCGACCCCGACGGATACGTCGTGACACTCCATGGCTGAGGAGTTCACGCTGACCTCGCGAGGGCCGTTCTCGCTGGCGGCCTGCACCCGGTTCCTGGAGGGCTTCACCCCGGCCGGGCTCACCCGACGGGCGGACGAGCCCCTGGAACTGGCGTTCCCGGTGGACGGCGACGGCCGGACGGCCGGCGTACGCGTGCGCGAGCACCCGCACGGCGTCACCGCCGAGATCGTGAGCCCGGCGGCACCGGCACCCCGCCTGGCCGCCGCCATCCGATCCCAGGTGACCCGGATCCTGTCGCTCGACGTGGACGGATCCGGGTTCCCGGCCGTCGGCGACCGCGACCCGGTGGTGGCCGGGCTCCAGCGCCGCTACCCGGGTCTTCGCCCGGTCGGTTTCTGGTCGCCGTACGAGGCCGCCGCCTGGGCCGTCATCGGCCGGCGGATCCGGATGCGGCAGGCCGCCACGATCAAGGCCCGCATGGCGAGGGAACTCGGCGAGCCGGTCGCGTTCGGCGAACACGTGGTGCACGCCTTCCCCGCACCTGCGCGCCTGGCCGGGCTCGACGGCTTCGCCGGACTGTCCGGCCGCAAGCCCGAATGGCTGCGCTCGATCGCCCACGCCGCGCTCGACGGCCGCCTGGACGCCGCGCACCTGCGCGGCCTGCCGCGCGATGAGGCACTCGCCGAGCTGACCCGGCTGCCCGGCATCGGAGACTTCTCCGCCGAGCTCATCCTGCTGCGCGGCGCCGGCGACCCCGACCACGTCCCCGAGCACGAAGGGCGGCTTGCCCGCGCCGTCGCCCTCGCCTACGACCTGCCCGAACCTCCCTCCGCCGGGGAGCTGCGGCGCCTCGGCCAGAGTTGGAGGCCGTACCGCACCTGGGTCACCCTGCTCCTCCGCGTACGGCTGGAGGACGAGACCGGCGAGATCTCCGGCGTACCGCGCGCATCCGCCCCGTAAGGAACCCCGTTCAGCCGGCCAGTGGTACTCGCAGCGTCTCGCGGTGCGCTCGGGCCACGGCCATCAGCTTATCGAGCGCGTCGCGGGTGTGGCTGAGGTCGGCGATGTGCGCGGAGAGCCGGTCGCGCTCCTGTGCCATCCGTTCCAGGGCGGCGTCGGAGTTCTCCTCGCTGGGCGAGTCGACACAGGGCAGCAGTTCGGCGATGGTGCGGCTGGACAGGCCCGCAGCGTACAGGCGCTGGATGAACGTGACCCGCTCGACCTCGTCGTCGGTGTAGTGCCGCTGCCCGCTGGCGCTGCGGGTGCTGGTGAGCAGGCCCTGCTCTTCGTAGTAGCGCAGGGACCGGACGCTGACTCCGGCCCGTGACGCCAGCTCGCCGATGCGCACGTCGTCCTCCTCGTTGTGACCTGCGGCACAACACTTGCCTCTGACATTGACGTCAGCTTTTAGCGTAGCCGCCGTACGGGAGGACCACGACGTCCGGAGGATGACATGACGACTCTTTTCGACGGCTATCGGCTTGGCGACCTGACACTCCCCAACCGAATGGTGATGGCGCCGATGACGCGGGTTCGGGCGGCCGCGGGCGGTCTGGCGACGCCGTCGATGGCGGCCTACTACGCGCAGCGGGCGACGGCCGGGCTGATCATCTCCGAGGGCGTACAGCCGAGCCTGATCGGGCAGTCCAACCCCGGCACGCCGGGGCTGCACGCCGAGGAGCAGGTCACCGCCTGGCGCCCGGTGACCGCGGCCGTGCACGCCAACGGCGGGCGGATCTTCGCCCAGATCATGCACGGCGGCCGGGTCTCGCACCCCGACACCACCGGGACACGGCCGGTCGGGCCCTCGGCCGTCCCGGCCGTCGGCGAGGTGTTCACCCCGGCCGGGCCCCGGCCCGCGCCGACGCCGCGCGCCCTGGACACCGCCGAGGTGCCCGAGCACGCCGGGTCGTACGCCCGGGCCGCCCGCCGCGCCGTCGAGGCCGGCTTCGACGGCGTGGAGCTGCACGGCGCCAACGGCTACCTGATCTCGCAGTTCCTCTCCTCGAACGCCAACCTGCGCACGGACCGGTACGGAGGATCGGTGGCCAACCGGATCCGGTTCGCCGTCGAGGCGGTGTCCGCGACCGCCGAGGCCGTCGGCGGCCCCAGAACCGGGATCCGCCTCTCCCCCGGCGGGACGTTCTGGGGCGTGGAGGAGACCGACGTTCCCGAGCTGTACGCCGCGCTGCTGGCCGAGCTGGCCCGCCTCGACCTCGCCTACGTCCATTTCGAGGCCACCGCCGACGAAGAGGTGCTGGTGGGCCTGCGCCGCGCATGGCCGGGCACCCTCATCGTGAACCCGGTGGTCCCGATGGGCCCCAAGCAGACCGAACGGGCCGACGCCGACCGCTGGCTCGGGCTGGGCGCCGAGCTCATCAGCTTCGGCCGCGGCTTCATCGCCAACCCCGACCTGGTCGAACGCCTGCGCACCGGACTCCCGATCGCCCCCGTCGACGAGACCACGTACTACCAGGGTGGCGACGCGGGCTACCTGACCTACCCGGCGTACCAGTACACGGCCTGACTCCGCTCCTGCGGAAGGACCGGGCACGGCGCTTCGAGCGTCGCCGTCCTGCAGGACCACGCCGTCCAGCGGGACGGTACGGACCGACCTCCAGGAGAGACCGGAAGGCGGGCCCGCGGGGCTCCACGGCCGGCGGACCGCACAGAACGCCGCCGCCGAAGAGCAGCCGCAGCACCTGGGCGAAGCCGGAGCACACCACGATCCCCTCGGGCGTGGTCCGTACGCCGCGCGCCCGCGCCAGGTACCCGGCCGGCGTCGGGCGCGGCGCTCAGCGCGCGGCGGGCGGACCGAGCGCGGAAAGGACGCGGCGTCGGGCTGCCCCTGCCGGAGATCGTGCGCCGACGGTGCCGGGCGTGCGGGTGTCCTCTTCGGCACGCGCGTGGACCGTACGGGCTCGGCCGGGGCGCCATCCGCGAACCGCCAGGCGATCAGCCACCCCCGGTGACCAGTTCGGCCTGGGCGTCGGGACCGTGTTGCGGGCGAATGCCGAGAGATCACCGCTACCGCCCCGGACGAACCGACCGTCTGGCCGGACCTGTCGCGCTTCTCACCACCCTGGACGACGTCGCGGCCGAGACCCTGCTCGCCGAGCCCATCGCACCGCCGCTGAGCGTGCAGATCCGCCACTCGGCGGATCGCTCGCGGGCCGTCCGGCAGCCCGCACGGCCCGCCGGCCGAGCCCTGCGCGCTCTACCTGTTCGGCGGCCCGGGCCCGTCAGCGGCGGACAGCGGGATCTCGACGGCGCTTTTCCCGTCAGGACCGCAGGCCCGTCACCTTCCCCGATCCGGCCGGGATCACGGCCGACGCCGTCATCCCCGCGGTCCCGGCAGGTCGGCCGCGCGGCAGGCGGGTCACAGCCATCCGTTGCGTTCGGCGATGTGGACGGCTTCGGCGCGGGTGGTGGCGTTGGTCTTGCTGATGGCGGCGGAGAGGTGGTTGCGGACGGTGCCGCCGGACAGGTGGAGGGCGGCGGCGATGTCCGCGACCGTGGCGCCCTCGGCGGCGGCCTGGAGGACCTCGCGTTCGCGTTCGGTGAGGGGGTCGGGGCCGCTGGTGCGGGACTGGGCGGCCAGGACGGGGTCGACGACGCGCAGGCCGGAGTGGACCCGGCGGATCGCGTCGGCCAGGTGCTCCGGCGGGGCGTCCTTGACCACGAAACCGGCGGCGCCGGCGGCCATGGCGCGGGTGTAGTAGCCGGGGCGGCCGAACGTCGTGCACATGACGACGCGGCAGGCCGGCAGTGCGTCCCGCAGCTCGGCGGCCACGGTCAGGCCGTCGGCCCCGGGCATCTGCACATCCAGCAGGGCCACGTCCGGCCGGGTCCGCCGGGCGGCCGGCAGCACCTCCTCGCCGGTCCCCGCCTCGGCGACCACCTCGATGTCCCGCTCCAGGCCGAGCATCGCGGCCATCGCGCCCCGGACCATCGCCTGGTCGTCGGCCAGCAGTACGCGGATCACTGCTCGGCCGCCGTGGCCGCGAGGCGGAAGCCGCCGTCCGGAAGCGGG
>NZ_JBHLZP010000130.1:0-17546 GCF_042429965.1 Actinoallomurus acaciae | reverse complement strand
CCGCGACGGGCGGCGTCGCGCTGCTGTTCGCGCTGGCCGCCCACGAGGTCGGCTGGCCGTTTCCGCGGGGCGGTTCACAGGCGCTGTCCGACGCGCTGGTGGCGTACCTGGAGTCGCTCGGGGGACGGGTCGTCACGGGGCGGCGTGTACGGAGCCTGGACGAACTGCCGGCCGCCCGCGCGTACGTGCTCGACGTCATGCCCGAGCGACTCGCGGCGATCGCCGGTGACCGGTTGCCGCGCCGGTACGCCGAGCGGCTCCGGCGGTACCGGCACGGGCCCGCGGTCTTCAAGGTCGACTATGCGCTGTCCGGGCCGGTGCCGTGGACGTCCGAGGCCTGCCGCAGGGCCGGCACCGTGCACCTCGGGCCGTCGATGGAGGAGATCGGCGGCGCGCTCCGGTCGGCGTACGGCGGCGGCGTCCCCCGGGTGCCGTTCCTCATCACCGCCCAGCCGACCCTGTTCGACCCCTCGCGTGCGCCGGACGGCCGGCACGTGCTGTGGGCGTACGGGCACGTGCCGAACGGGTGGACGGGCGACCTGACCGCGGCGATCGAGCGGCAGATCGAGCGGTTCGCACCGGGGTTCGGGGACCTCATCCTCGCCCGCGGCAGCGCCGGCCCCGAGCGGATCGCCGAGCACGACGCCAACAACGTCGGGGGCGACATCGCCGGCGGTGCGTGCGACCGGCTGCGGCTGCTGTTCCGCCCCACGGCCGCGCGCGTCCCGTACGCCACGCCGAACCCGGCGATCTACCTGTGCTCCTCGGCGACGCCGCCCGGGCCCGGCGTGCACGGCATGGGCGGGCACCACGCGGCGCGGATCGCGCTGAGACGTGTCTTCGGCGCCGGAGCGGAATGAGGGGAACACGCCATGCACTGGCTCACCGACCCCGGGTACGGGCCCGGCCGGCTGGTCTTCCAGCGTGGGCTGGCCCTGACGTACCTGGTCGGGTTCGCCGTCGCGGCGAACCAGTTCCGCGCGCTGCTCGGGAGCGGCGGCCTGACGCCGATCCCCGCGTACGTGCGCCGGGTGCCGTTCCGTCTCGCGCCGAGCCTCTTCCACCTTCACTACTCGGACCGGCTCTTCGCGACGGTCGCCTGGGCGGGGGCGGCGGTGGCCGCCGCGGTCGCGGCCGGGGTGGCCGACGTGGTCCCGTTGTGGGCCTCGATGGTGCTGTGGGCCGTGCTGTGGCTGCTGTACCTGTCGATCGTCAACGTGGGGCAGGTCTGGTACGGCTTCGGCTGGGAGTCGCTGCTGCTGGAGGCGGGTTTCCTCGCCGTCTTCCTCGGCAACGCGCGGACGGCGCCGCCGACGCTGGTGCTGTGGCTGCTGCGCTGGCTGCTGTTCCGCCTGGAGTTCGGCGCGGGCCTGATCAAGATCCGTGGTGATCGCTGCTGGCGCGACCTGACGTGCCTGTACTACCACCACGAGACGCAGCCGATGCCGAACCCGCTCAGCCGGTCCTTCCACCATCTGCCCCGGCCGCTGCACCGCGTCGAGGTCGCCGCGAACCACGTGACGCAACTCGTCGTCCCGTTCGGGCTGTTCGCGCCGCAGCCGTACGCCACGGTCGCCGCGGCGATCGTCATCGTCACCCAGCTCTGGTTGATCGCATCGGGGAACTTCGCGTGGCTGAACTGGATCACCGCCCTCCTGGCGGCCTCCGTGGTCGACTGGCGGGCGGTCGGGCGTCTCGCGCACCTGCCGATCGGGCCGAGCCCGGCCGCCGAGCCGCTGTGGCACCGGGCCCTGGCCGTGGCGGTGACGGTCCTGGTCGTCTCGCTCAGCTACTGGCCGGTGCGGAACCTGGTCTCGCGGCGGCAGCGGATGAACGCCAGCTTCAACGCCTTCCATCTGGTCAACAGCTACGGTGCCTTCGGGTCCGTCAACAAGAGGCGGTACGAGGTGATCGTCGAGGGCACGGACGACGCGGAGCCGGGCCCGCGGACCGTGTGGAAGGAGTACGGGTTCAAGGGCAAGCCCGGCGACGTCTGCCGGCGTCCGCCGCAGGTGGCGCCGTACCACCTGCGGCTCGACTGGATGATGTGGTTCGCCGCCCTCTCCGTGAGTTACGCGGAGCCGTGGTTCATCCGGTTCGCCGTGAAGCTGCTGGAGAACGACCGGGCGACGCTACGGCTGCTCCGCCACAACCCGTTCCCCGGCGAACCGCCCGCCTTCGTGCGCGCCCGCCTCTTCCGGTACCGCTTCACGACTCGCGAGGAACGGCGCCGGACCGGTGCCTGGTGGCATCGGGAACCGGTCGTGGAGTACTGTCCGCCGATCCAGCGGGACTTCAGCCCGTCTTCACCATCGCGGCGGTGACCGGCGCGGACGCCTACCAGGACCCCGCCGGGCCGACGGATCTTCGAGCACGGAGCGGTCGCCCGCCCGCCTCGTCGCCGGTCAGGGTCTGCGGCCGACCGCGCCGTACAGCCAGCACGGCTGGGGCACCGAGGCGTCGGCGTCGGGGCGCCACTCGTTCAGCATGACCAGGCCGGGAGGCACGAGGTCGAACCCGTCGAAGAAAGGCGCGATCTCGGCGCGCGGCCGGAAGTGGATCGGCGTGGGCGTGGTCGCGTAGACGGCCTCGGTCCGCGCGACCATGTCCGCCGACAGGCCGTCCGTCGTGGCGTGCGTGGCCGTGAGGTAGCTGCCCGGCGCGAGCGCGTCACGCAGTCGCGCCATGACGTACGGCCGCTCCTCCAGGGTGAGGAAGTGGACCATGGCGATCATCAGTACGCCGACCGGCTGGTCGAAGTCGATGAGCTCGGTGGTCTGTGGGTGTTCGAGCACCTCGGCCGGCCGGTGCATGTCGGCGGTGACGACCGTCGTGTGGCGGTTGGCGGCGAGCAGCGCCCGGCCGTGGTTGAGCACGACGGGGTCGTTGTCGACGTAGACGACCCGCGCGGACGAGTCGATCTCCTGCGCGATCTCGTGCGTGTTGCCGACCGTGGGCAGCCCGGAGCCGATGTCGATGAACTGCCGGACGCCCTGCCCCGCCATGTAGCGCACGGCCCGCCGCAGGAACGCGCGGTTCTGGTGGGCGACCTGGCGAGTGCCGGGCATCGCCGCCTCGACCCGGTCGACGGCCTCCCGGTCCACCCGGTAGTTGTCCTTGCCGCCCAGGTAATAGTCGTACATCCGGGCGACGCTCGGCCTGGTGGTGTTCAGGCCCCCAGGCGCGCGTTCGCCGCTGTCCGACACGGCATGACCTCCATCGGCGATCGAGCGGATGATCAGACTTTAGACGATCAGCCCGGTCGAAACCCGACGTAAGACGACTTCGCCGCCCAGATAGCCATTTCTTGCGTTGTCCGGCCGCGAGGGCAGGCGGCCTCGTGGGGCCGCGCCCAGGGAGGAGCCACGGCGCCACGAGGCCGGTTCAGGGGGTCACAGCTGTGTCGTGACCGCTTTGACCTCGGTGTAGTTGTTGAGGACCTCGTGGCCCATTTCCCGTCCCCAGCCGGACTGCTTGTAGCCGCCGAACGGCAGGGCCGCGTCGAAGACGTTGTAGCAATTGATCCAGACCGTGCCCGCGCGGATCTTCTTGGCCAGCGCGTGGGCCTTGGAGATGTCCTTGGTCCAGATGCCGGCGCCGAGCCCGTAGTCGGTGTCGTTGGCCTGGGCGGCGATCTCATCCAGGTCGCTGAAGGGCGCGGCGACGACGACGGGCCCGAAGATCTCTTCACGGACGATCTTCATGTCGCTGCGGGTGTTGGTGATGACCGTGGGCTCGACGAAGTAGCCGCGGTCGCCGTACCGGTTGCCGCCGACCACGGTCGTCGCGCCCTCCGCGAGGCCCGCGTCGAGGTACCCGGTGACCCGTTCCAGCTGCTCCTCCGAGACCAGCGGGCCCATCTGGGTGTCGACGTCCATGCCCGGGCCGAGCTTGATCGACTTGGCGATCTCGGCGACACCCTCGACGACCTCGTCGAACCTGCTTCGGTGCACGAACAGGCGGGAGCCGGCGACGCAGCACTGCCCGTGGTTGAAGAAGATCGCGTTTGCCGCACCGGCGACGGCGTCGGCCTCGGCGTCGTCGAAGACCACGTTGGGGCTCTTGCCGCCGAGCTCCAGCGTCACCTTCTTCAGGTTGCCGGCCGCCGCCTGCACGATCAGCCGGCCCACCTCGGTGGAGCCGGTGAAGGCGACCTTGTCGACGCCCGGATGCGCGGCCAGCGCCGCCCCGGCGGTCTCGCCGTACCCGGGGACGACGTTGACCACGCCGTCGGGGACGCCCGCCTCGGCGATCAGTTCGGCGAGCCGCAGCGCGCTCAGCGGCGTCTGCTCGGCGGGCTTGAGGATCACGCAGTTGCCGGTGGTGAGCGCGGGGCCGAGTTTCCAGGCCGCCATCAGCAGCGGGAAGTTCCACGGGATGATCTGCCCGACGACGCCCACCGGCTCGCGCAGCGTGTAGGAGTGGAAGTTCGCCCCCGGCATGTACGGCACGGAGATGTCGATCGTGTTGCCCTCGATCTTCGTCGCCCAGCCGGCCATGTAGTGGAACAGGTCGGCGGCCAGGGGCACGTCGGCGGCGAGCGCCACCGCGTACGGCTTGCCGTTGTCCCGGGCCTCCAACTCGGCGAACTCCTCGGCGTGCTCGAGGATGAGATCGCCGATCTTCCAGATCAGCCGGCTGCGTTCGGAGGCGGTCAGGCGCGACCACGGCCCGTCCTCGAACGCGGCGCGGGCGGCCTGGACGGCGCGGTCGATGTCCGCCGCGTCGCCTTCGGCCACGTCGGCGAGCGTCTCCCCGGTCGCGGGGTCAGGGGTGGCGAACGTCCTGCCCGACGCCGGCTCCGTCCACCGGCCGCCGATGAACAGGAGGCGGGGGCTCGCCACGAAGTCACTGACCCTGTCATGTGCCGCTGTGATCGACACGTGTGTCATCTCCCTGCGGGTCGCTCGGGTGTGAAGCCCGGCGGGTCCGCCGGGCCGGTCCTCCGGAGGCAGTAGTCACAATGAGACGACCGGGAACGGAGAAGCGCAAGACCTCGCGGCCGGTAATTCGTTCGGGGATGGCCTTCGCGCCGTTCTATGGTCCCGGCATGGTGGACGCGGAGATCCTGGCGTACTACGAGCAGGGCCTGGAGCGGGAGCGGTTGACCTCCGGCGGGCGGCGGATCGAGTTTCTCCGGGTCTGGGACCTGCTGGAGCGGCATCTGCCGCCGGCCCCCGCACGGGTGCTGGACGTGGGCGGCGGTGCCGGCGCCTATGCGCTGCCACTGGCCGCGGCGGGGTATGAGGTCCGGCTGATCGATCCGGTGCCGCTGCACGTCGAACAGGCCGAGGCGGCGTCTCGCGCCGCCTCCCACCCGCTGGCGGGTACGGCCGTCGGAGACGCGCGGGCACTGGACGCCGCCGCGGACGGCATGGACGCCGCGCTGCTCCTCGGCCCGCTGTACCACCTGACGAGCAGGGACGACCGCGTCACGGCCCTGCGGGAGGCCCGCCGGGTGGTACGGCCGGGCGGCGTCGTCGTGGCGAAGGCCCTGTCCCGGTTCTATCCGCTCTTCGAGGACATCGCCCAGGGCGTGCCGGGCGACCCCGGGCGGAGCGCCGGGTTCCTCGCCGACGGGCAGTACCGCAACCCGAGCGGTGACCCGGCACGCTTCACCACCGCGTACTTCCACCGGCCGCAGGATCTCACCGCGGAGGTGGAAGAGGCCGGCCTGGAGCTGCGCGTGCTCGTCGGCGCCAGCGGAGTGGTGAAGCTGCTGCCCGACTTCGCCCGGTGTCTGGAGGAGCCCGAGCAGCGAGAGCGTGTTCTGGCCTTGCTGCGTCTGCTCGAGGCGGAGCCGTCGATTCTGGGGATGAGCCAGAACTTCGTCGCCGTCGCTCGCGTGCCGGCCGAAAGCGGTTCGTGACGGTGCCCTCGTAGGGTTGGCGTGTGGGCAGGTCTGAGGTGCCGGCGTTGTCGCTGACCGAGTGGCTGGTCCTGTGCCTGGTCGCCGAAGGAGCGACCCACGGATTCGCCGTCGCGACGGTCACGAGCCCCGACGGCGAGCTCGGGCGTGTGTGGCGGATCCGGCGGCCGCTGGTGTACCGGGCGTTGCAGCGCCTCCGGGACCTCGACCTCGTGGCGGAGGCGGGGACCGAGTCCACCCCGCACGGCCCGGCGCGGACGCTGGTCCAGGTGACGACGGCGGGCGCCGCGGCGGCGCGGTGGTGGCTCGCACAGCCGGTCGGTCACATCCGTGACGTGCGTTCGGAGCTGATGGTCAAATTCGCCCTGCTGGATCGTGCGGGAGTGGACGCGTCCGGGCTGATCGCCGCGCAGCGGCAGGCCGTCGAGCCGATCGTCGAGGCGCTGGGGGCCCGCCGGGACGAGGCCGGCGGGTTCGAACGGACGCTGGCCGGCTGGCGCTATGAGATGGCGGCGGCCACACTGACGTTCCTCGACCAGGTGCAGGCGGACGCCCGCTGACCGTGCCCCCAGGCCATCGCAGATCAGATGTTCGAACGGCGATGAGGCTCGTATTTGCGAGCTTTTTTGTTTGAATGACGCCGAAGGTGCGGAATCCCTTAGTCAGTGGGCGGTGCAGGCCTTCCGGTACGGGGCGGCCGCCCGGCTGGGAGGCCTGATGACCGATGTGACATCCGAGCCGTCGTGCACGACCACGATCCCCGCGCCCAGGAGTGAGCTCGCCCGTGTCCGGCTGACCGGACAGGTCGAACGTCTCGCGTCGTTCACCGTCGCCGAACTGCGTGACCTGCCTCAGCGGACGGTCGAGACCGAGTTCCTGTGCGCGCGCGAGGGCCGGCGGCGGCACACCTTCACCGGACCACTGCTGATCGACCTGGTCTCGGCGGCCGGCCCGCGGTTCGATCCGATGATCACCAAGGACCGGGTACGGTTCCTGCTCGCCGTACGCGGGGCCGACGGGCACACGACGGTGCTGTCGTGGGGCGAGATCGATCCCCGTTACGGGCGTACCGAGGCGATGCTCGCCACCGCGATGGACGGAAGGACACTGGACGCCGACGGGCCGCACCTGGCGGTGCCGGGAGACGTCGCCGGGGGACGGTACGTCTCCCGGGTCACCGGGATCTGGGTCGGCGCGGCCGACGCCCTCACCGCCACCTGAGCGCCGGTCACCGGAAGGGTCAGCCGGAGCAGGTGAGGACGGGGTCGGCCCAGTCGCCGTGGTCGTTGCCGTTGCCGTCGCCGGCGTCGCCGACGATCAGGTCGGCCACCTGGCCGCCGGTGACCGGGACATCGATCGAGACGGCCGGGGTGGAGCCGGTGACGGTGGGCGTGGTGACCAGCGTCCTGCCGTCGAGTACCACGCTGAACGTGACGCTTCCGCTGTCGCCCTTCTCGTCGTCCATGCCGACGGTCGCGGTGAACCGGCTGCACCTGCCGCCGAGGTAGACCGCGACGTCGCTGACCGCGTTGGTGCCGAGCCCCTTGGCGTACACCGTGCCGTTGATGGTGATCGGGTGGCCGTCGCCCGCGGACTGCTCGCCGACGCTGGTGTCGCGCTCGACCGGGCCCCAGCCGTTGGTCGCCCCCAGCCAGGGCAGGTCGCTGACCTGGTTCTGACCGGCCGGCGGCACCGGAGGTGTCCGGCCCACGATCCGCTCGTCGCCGAAGGTCCGCCGGCGGCCGTTCTGGGTCATGGTCGCGGTGGCCGTGACCGGGGTCGGCCCGTCGACGGTCGCGGGCGGGGTGACGGTGAACGTGAACGTGGCCGACCGCCCGGCGGCCAGCCTGCCGACGGACGCGGGTGTCGGAGCGCCGGCCGTCCAGCCGTCGGGGAGCCGCAGCGCCGGGGTCACGTTCCTCGCCGTGCCGTGGCCGACGCTCACCGTCTCCGTCGCGGTGAACCCGGTCCCGCCGCTCACCGAGCCGGGAACCCGCAGGGCGACCGAGGAGAGGGGCGGCTTCGGCATCGTGTACTCGGCGCCGTCGTACCGCGGGCCGTTGTTCTGGGCGACGGTCAGCGGCGATGCGTAGCTGCCGTAGTCGGTCAGCGCCACCGTCCCCAGGCCGCCGGTGGAGTCGTCCAGGTTCCAGACGGCGATCTTGATGTCGTTCGTGCCGCGTGGGTTCAGCACCCCGTTCGGGATCGGGAAGTCGTGCTGCGGCCCGAGGTAGTTCACGTAATTGCCCAGGTCCCAGCCGTTGACGAAGATCTCCGCCCGGTACCGGCGGGACGGGTTGTCGCTGATGCTCAGGCCCAGCGACGTGTCCTGGCCCGATGGCAGCCGCAGCGTCACGTCGGTGGCGTACCAGGAGACGCCCGGCGTCTTGTCGGTGACCGGCAGGCTCACCGGCTTCCAGGCGCCGGTCGGGTAGCCCGGCAGGTGCCAGCCGGCGCGCTCGCCGTAGAGGCCGCCGACGTTCAGCGGCCCGCGTACGGTGTCCGGCGGCGCCTCGCCGCCCCGGTCGCCCTGCAGTCTCCAGGTGATGGTGTTCAGCGGCGACCCGGCCAGCCTGGCGCCGATCAGCCCGCGGGCCGCCTTGTTGCCGCTGGACTCGTTGTAGTCCTCCTCGTGGCCCATGTTCACGGTGAGCACCGAGATCAGGTTGTCGGCGCCTCTGTGCACCGACCCGGCGGGGAAGGTGTAGGTCTTGGTGCCGTCCGAGGTGGAACTGCCGAGGAAGACGCCGTTCAGCCAGACCGAGGAGGCGGCCGCGCCGCCGCCGCTCTGCGTGGACAGCGTGATCCCGGTCTCGGCGCCGGTGCCCGTGAAGCGGCCGCGGTACCAGGTGCTGCCGGTGTGGAAGCCGTAGTCGTCGGCGAACAGCACCGGCAGCGTGCCGGGCGTGGTGATGCTGTTCGTCGTCATCTTGTCGGCCACCGCCCAGGTCGAGTCGTCGAACCCGGGCCGTGCCTCGGGCGACTCTTCGGTGTGCACCCAGTCGGTGAGCGCCGGAAGCCCGACCGGGGCCGCGGTCGGTACCTTCCCGACCCGGCTGCCGTCGTCGGAGGCCGTGGTCGCCACGGGGGAGCCGTTCCAGGTGACCTTCGACGCGCCGCTCCACACCTCGATCGAGCCGTCGGTGCCCACGTCCCCGGTCAGCGCGACCGTCGAACCGCCGGCCGTGGCCGTGCGGACCAGGTGCGTGCCGCGTACGAGGACCGGGCCGGACGCGGTGTCCTGCCGCCAGAACGTCTTCGCCGTGGCCGTGTCCGCCAGCAGGAGGCGCAGCGGGTGGCCGCCGCCGGTGATCTGCACCCGGGTCAGGCCCTTGTGCGTGTAGTTCAGCCGCAGATCACCGGTGGCGGGATCCCATGTCTCGGTGACGGCCCCGCCGGTGGACGTGACGGTCGGCCTGGAGGCGTACCGCAGCACCGTCTCGCCCGCGGTGCCGGCGTCGCCGTAGAGCACGGCGACGTCGTGGCCGCCGATCGTCGCGTTGGTCATCAGTTCGGACGTCGAGTACTGCAGCCGGTTGCCGCCGAGGTCGTAGCCGGCCACGATGATCTTCGAATCGCGGCCGTGCAGGGCGATGGCGGTGCCGGGTTGCTGCGGCACGACCGGGTACGTCGCGGGCCCGGGCACCGACAGGTCGATGGCGTCGACGGAGACGTAGTCGTCGGTCGAGCCGGAGCCGTGCCGGCCGTCCACCACGATCTTGAGGGTGTGCGGGCCGTCGGTCAGGCCGCTCTTGGCGAACAGCACCGCCTGGTTCGCGCTGCCGGAGTCATCGACCGTGGTCTGCGGGACGCCGTCCAGGTAGACGTCGGCGTACCCGTGGTTGTTCGTCCGCGATCCGATCCAGCGGACCGCGGTGCCGGTGAACGGCACGGTCACCGAGTCGCCGGCCGTGTTGGAGAACGACTCCGTGTGCTTGTAGTCGCCTCCGGTGTAGCTCTGGTCGGCCACGTGCGACCAGGATCCGGAGTACTTCAGGGCCGGGTCGTTGTCGTCGTAGGTGTAGGCGGCCGGCTTGGCGCCGAGGTCGATCGAGACATGCGTGGTGTCATCCGACGTCGACGTGGAGTCGGAGTGCCGCAGCACGTGGAACTGGGTGCCGGTGTCCGGGTTTCTCCGCGCGGTGTCGACGATCTGTGGGTTGTCCGGCTTGGCCGCCGGGATCGCGTCGGTCTTGGTCAGCGGCGCCGCCGCCTGGGTGAGGTACCCGATGAGCTTGTCCTGGTCGTACTTGGGGTCGAGCTCGCGGGTCTCGCGGATCGCCGCGCCGTAGTCATAGGACGTGTAGTTCTCCGGCTCGCCGAGCCAGCCCCAGTTGGTGCCGCCGTAGGTCATGTAGAAGCTCTGTGACGTCGCGCCGACGGCGATGTTCTGCTTGTAGAACACGTTCGCGAACTGGTCGTTGATGAGCTGCGCGCACTTGTCGTAGCCGGGGCCGCCCCACGGGTCGAACGCGCCGCCCTGGAACTCCGCCGTCTCCAACGGCCTGCCGGCCGCCTTGCCGCCGCTGATGTCCGGTACGCCGTTCCAGTGGGTCGGGTTGCCGCAGTCGAAGCCCTGCGGGTAGGAGTCCATACCGTCCACGTCGAGTGCGGCGGTACCCGTGCTGAAGGTGCCGTTGTTGTTGCCGACCAGCGGGACCGTGATGCCGTCGGCGCGGGCCTTGTCCTCCAGGTGCTTCATGTACGAACGCCCGGCGGCGTCGCCGCGGTAGTACTCGTTCTCGACCTGGTACTCGATCACCGAGCCGGCGCCCTTGGTGAGCTGGTGTCTGGCCAGGATCGCGTCGATCTTGGTCTGCCACTCGTCGGAGTACTTGAGGTAGTCGGCGTCGTCGCTTCGCGTGTTCCCGGCCTTGGTGGACAGCCAGCCGGGGAAGCCGCCGCCGTCGACCTCGGCGTTGATGTAGGGGCCGGGCCGGGCGATGACATAGAGGCCGGTCTGCGCGGCCAGGTCCAGCAGAGTGTCGACGTCCCGTACCCCGGTGAAGTCGTAGACGCCCGGCGCCGGCGAGTGGTAACCCCAGTCGAAGTAGAGCGAGACGGCGTTGAAGCCGGCCGCCTTCATCTTCTGGAACACGTCCCGCCACAGATCCTGGTTGGGCAGGCGGAAGTAGTGGAACTCGCCGGACCAGATGTACGTGCGCCTCCCGTCGATCATGAACGAGTAGCCGTCGTACGTCACGGAGTGCGTGACGGCCGAGCCGGACGAGCGGGCGGGCGGGGCCGCGTTCGCCTTCATGCCGAGACCGGCCACCAGCATGATCACGGCGCCGAGGACGCCGAGGCGTCGAAGGGCCGATCGTCTGTGCCGCCCGGAGCCTGGCGCGGGGGAGTGGGTCACCGGGCGCTCCTCTCAAGAGCCTCTGGCCCAGCAGACCAAACAGATCCGAACATAAAACATGTTGAGTACCGATCGGATCAGTTCGATCGTTTCGCCACTGTTACCCCAGATCGCGGTTGTGCACAACCGTCCCGCCCCGGGCTCATGGCGGGCCCAGAGCGACGAGAATTGCCGGTGAGCGGGCCGAACCTCGGCCATGCCGCCGCGCCGGCGCGACCGCATCCGGCCGTCATGTGGGTTCGTGTTCGCCGGGGGCGGTCTCAGGGTTCGCTTCGCCGGGCGGCGGCGGTGATCTCCGCGGTGGCGAGCTGCATGAGCCGATGGCCGAGATCGAGGAGCGCGCGGCCGGCGGCGAGCTCGTCCCCGATCTCCGGCACGCCCCGGTCCGCCGGATTGCGCCGCGCGTGCCCGGCCCCTTCGATGGTCGTCCCGTTCAGGGTGGTGAGTATGGCGCGTACGTGGGTGTCATCGCCCTGCTCGGCGATGTCGATCTCCACACTCCATCGCTTGGTCTCCATGGCCGTGGCTCCTCTTCGGAAGGGCGCGGAAACGGGGCTTCCGCCAACGTGATCCGGACTGCCTTCCTCCTCCACGCTGATCGGTGCACGTGGGCGTGGCCAGGGCCGATGGTCCCTGGGCTTGGACAACGATGTCCGAATCCGGGGAGTGCCATGAAGGCGTGGGTGGGACGCCTTTATGGTGTGCCGGCTCTGCCGTGAGCCGCTCTCTGGAGGGTCTGGTGGCTGAAGAACTGTCGCCGGTGGTCGTCGGCGTCGATGGGTCCGATCCGTCGCGTGTCGCGCTGCGGTGGGCGGCCGGCGAGGCCGTACGGCGTGGCCGGCCACTGCGGATCGCGCACGCCTTGGAGCCCTGGGGTGAGGTGCCGTTCTATCCGGTCCCCATGATGACGGAGATCCTCCAGCAGGCCGGCGGGGCGATCCTCGAGCGGGCGATCGGGGAGGTGCGCGAGTGGGAGCCCCGGCTGCCGGTGACGACGGCACTCCTCGCCGAGCCGGCGTCCGTGGCACTGCGCCGGGAGGCCGAGGAGGCGTACGAGGTCGTCGTCGGGCATCGCGGGCGGGGCGGTTTCGCGAGCCTGCTGCTCGGCTCGGTGAGTCTGCACACCGCGGGTTACGCGAACGTGCCGGTCGTGGTGGTGCGCGACGGCGACCGCCCCGAACGGCGGGAGATCGTCGTCGGCATCGACCTGTCGAAGCACGCCGCGACCGCGCTGCGGTACGCGTTCGACGCGGCGGTCGTGCGCGAGGCGCGGCTCCGGGTGATCTACGCCTGGTGCCCGCCGGAGGGGCCGTACGCGGTTCTGGAGGTCGGCGAGCTGGCCCAGGCCGCCCGCGAGGAGGCGCATGCGATCGTGGCGCCCTGGCGCGAGCGGTACCCGCAGGTCGCGGTGGCCGAGGACTGTCCCCGCGACCATCCCGTCAACGCGCTCGTGGCGGCGTCGGACGAGGCGGATCTCGCCGTCGTCGCGGCGCGTGGGCACACCGGACTGCGGCTCGGTTCGGTCAGCCACGGTCTGATCCACCACGCGCGCTGTCCCGTGGCGGTCGTGCCGCCAGGCGCGGAGGGCGAGGCCGGATAGATGCAGCGCATGAGCGGCATCGACGCCGGGATGTTCTTCGCCGAGAACGACACGAGGCCGTTGCAGATCGCCTCCGTGAGCATCTTCGACGGTCCGTCGCCCACCTATGGCGAGTTCGTCCGGGCGGTGGTCGCCCGGCTGATGGGGCTGCCGAGATTCCGCCAGCGGGTCCGCCGGGTCCCGTTCGATCTCGGCCGCCCGGTCTGGATCGACGATCCGCACTTCCAGCTTCTCTATCACGTGCGTCACACCGCCGTCCCGGCGCCCGGGGGAGCGGAGGAGCTGCGCAACCTCGCCGGGCGGGTGCTCGGGCAGCGGCTGGACCTCAGCCGGCCACTGTGGGAGATGTGGCTGGTCGAAGGCCTGGAGAAGGACCGGTGGTCGATCATCAGCAAGGTCCACCACTGCATGGTCGACGGCGTTGGCGGCAGCGACCTGATGACCAGCCTGTTCGACCTGAGCCCCGGGGACGCGCCCGTACGGGACGAGCGCCTCACGATCCCGCTTCCCGAGGCCGAGCCGGAGCCCTCTCGTCCGTCTCTTGTGCTCGCGGGCGTCGTCGGCACGACGATGGAGCAGGTACGGCAGGTGGCCCGACTGCCGGAGGTGACACGCCACAGCGCCGCGACGGCACGGTTCGTCCGCGGCCTGCCCGCGTACGCCGGGCGGCTGCGGGCGGGCCGCGGCGCGTCCTCCCTCAACGGCCCGACCAGCCCGCACCGGCGCTGGTCCTGGACCGAGGCGGACCTCGGCGAGGCGCGCCGCATCAGCGAGACCTTCGACGGCACCGTCAACGACGTGGTGCTGGCGGCGGTCGCCCGGGGCTTTCGCGACCTGCTCGCCGAGCGGGACGAGCTGAGCCCGGACACCGTCGTACGGACCCTGGTCCCGGTCTCGGTTCGCCTGTCCGACGAGGGTGGAGCGCTGACGAACCGGGTGTCGGCCGTGCTGGTGAGCCTGCCGTGCGGACAGCCGGACCCGATGCGTCGTCTGGAGCTGATCCGCGAGCAGACCGCGGCCCTCAAGGCCAGCCATCAGGCGGTGGGCCCCACCGTCTTCACGCGCGTGCTCGGCCTGGCGCCCAACGTCCTGGCGGTCGCGGCCCGCACCGCGCTGCGCATGCGGCAGCCGTTCGTCCAGACCATCACCACCAACGTGCCCGGGCCGCCCGTCCCGCTGTACGCGATGGGACGACGGCTGGTGGCGATCCACCCGTACGTGCCGCTGGCCGCCGGAATACGGGTGTCGACCGGGGTCGTCTCCTACCTCGACACGCTCTACTTCGGCATCACCGGCGACTTCGACGCGATGCCCGACATCGAACTGCTGAGCCGCGGGATCCGGCACGGCTTCGACGAACTCGCCAAGGCGGCGCCGGCCGGGTGACCTCAGCCGGGCGCCAGTTGCGGGCGGCGGTGCCAGCTGTGAGCGGCCCCGGGCGGGCGGATGGCGCGCAGGGCGAGCTCGACGGACCTCTCGACGGGTCCGGACGTGTCGATGGGGACGGCGTCCGGCCAGGGGGCCGCCGTCTCGGCCATGCGGGCCGCGATCGCCGGGTCGGCGTCGGACACCCCGGCGGTACGCGTGCGCAGGCGCTCCTCGGCGAGGTGTGTATGGCAGTTCAGGGCGGTCAGGTCGGCGTGGGGCAGCGCGGCGGCGTCCGCCCGGAACTCGGCAGAGGTCCAGGAGGCGTCGAGGATGACCGATTCGCCGTAGGAGAGCAGCCTCGTGGCGCGCTTCAGCATCTCCGCGTAGGTCCGCCGGTTCCAGAAGGCCGTGTAGATGCCGGCGCCGAACGCCGCCGCGGCGGAGACGTCGGGGGAGACGTCGGCGAGTTCCTTGCGGATCCGGTCACTGTTGATGACGGTGTAGCCGAGCCGGTCACCGAGGGCCTCGCTGAGCGCGGACTTGCCGGTTCCGGGCAACCCGCCGACGAGGATGACGCGTACGGCGCCGGCGTTCAGGTGGCGCAGGGCCATCTCGGCGTACCGCCCGGCCGTGGCCGCGGCCCCGGCCTCGCCCTGGTCCCAGCGCAGGCAGGAGACCTTGGCGCGGACGAACGCCCGGTAGGCGATGTAGTGGTGACGCAGTGAGGGCGGCGCGGGGTCGTCGGCGAACTCGGCGTACCAGGCGAGGAAGTGCTCGCCGAGCCGCGGCGCGTTCAGGCGCTCCAGGTCCATGCAGAGGAACGCCGCGTCGTCGAGGCCGTCCAGCCGGCGCAGCCGGTCGTCGAAGTCCAGGCAGTCCAGCACCCGCGGACCGTCGTCGAGGCAGAAGATGTCATCGGCCAGCAGGTCGCCGTGTCCGTCGATGACGCGACCTTCGCGGATCCTGGAGTCGAACAGGCGCTCTCGCCCGTCCAGGAAGCGCAGCGCCCGCCGTTCGATCTCGGTGGCCTCCTGCGCGTCGATCGCTCGCCCGTGGAACGGCCGGACCTGGTCGAAGCCGTCGATCCAGCGCCGCCGTACGGCGTCGCGGGTGGCCTCCGCGGAGATGTGCTCCCCCCGGGGAGCGCTCGCGTGCACGCGAGCGAGCAGACGCGCGATCGCCCGGAGCGCGTCGTCCACCGGAACGCCCGTCTCCACGAGGTGGGAGAGCCGGCGTTCGGCGGGCATCCGGCGCATGATGACGAGGTGATCGCAGGGCAGGCCCGAGGCCAGGGTCACGTCGGCGACACCGAGGTAGACGTCGGGGGAGAAACGACGGTTGAGCTCGACCTCGCGATGGCAGGCGCGCTCCCGTCGCTCCCGCGTCGAGAAGTCGAGAAAGCCGAGGTTCACCGGCTTCTTCAGCTTGAACGCGCGGTCGCCGACGAAGAAGACCACCCCGGCATGGGTCTCCGCGACCCCGGCGGCGCCCGGTTCTCCGGTGGAGATCGCTGGCATGGTCTGGCTCCTCCCTGGGTCTCCCAATCTGACCCGCGGAGATCGCGGCATCCAGGGCCATCCGTCCCGTGTCGGTGGGGCAGAACGGCCGTGATCGCCGAATCGGGCCCGAGCCCGGGCCCTTCGGACGGCCGCGCCAGGACCGAAGCCCCTGGCGGCGGCCCCTGCCGGTCGGCGAGGTTGGGGGCGAACAGGGGGGGCGATGATGAGAACCAGGGCCAACGGCCGTTGCATGCTCGGCGAGCCGGCGCACAGCGTCACATCGGTGATCTTCGGAATGGATGCCGTCGTCGACTGCGCCGTGGTGTCGGCGGCGGCGTGGAAATCGGTGCTCGACCCATTCCTGCGGAGCTACGCGGCGGTCCACGAGACCGCCTTCACACCCTTCGAGGTCCGCGCGGACTACCTGCGGTACCTGCGCGGAAGGCCGCGGCTGGAGGGCGCGCGCGACTTTCTCGCCTCCCGGGACATCATCCTGCCCTACGACGATCTTCGTGGCCTGGCCATGAGTCAGGACGAGTTCTTCCTCGGCGAGGTCCGTCGGTACGGCCTTCGGCCCTTCGCCTCCACGCTCGCGGTCATCCGCCGGCTCCACCGGGACGGCGTCCGTACGGCGGCGGTCTCGCTTCATGCCGAAGGCGCCGAGATCCTCAGGAGGGCCGGGGTGGCCGACCTGTTCGACGTGGTCATGGACGGCCTGGACGCACCCGGTACGACGTTGCCCGAACACCCGAACGCGCAGCTCTATCTGCAGGTGGCGCGGCGTTTGGGCGAGCCGCCCGGCCAGGTGGCGGTGATCGAGGCGTCCGCCGAGGGCGTGGCGGCGGCGCGCGAGGGCGGTTTCGGCGCCGTCGTCGGCGTCGACCGTACGGGGGCGGGCAGTGCTCTGCGCGAGCACGGAGCCAGTCCCGTGGTCACGGATCTGGCGGAGTTGCGGTTCCGCAGTGCGCGCGCCGCCTGAACCGACGGCCGTCACTCCCTGGTATGTCGTCTACCAGGAGTTCGAGCCGGCCGGCGAGAGGCTGCGCGAGGCGCTGTGCACGCTGGGGAACGGCTACTTCGCCACCAGGGGAGCGGCGCCGGAGGCGAGCGCCGGGACCGTGCACTATCCCGGGACCTACATCGCGGGCTGTTACGACCGCCTGTCCTCGCGGGTCTCCGGGCACACGGTCGTCAACGAGGATCTGGTCAACGCCCCCAACTGGTTGCCGCTGACGTTCCGCGCCCAGGACGGCCACTGGTTCGCTCCCGGACGCTTCCACCTGCTGGACTACCGCCAGGAGCTCGACCTGCGCCGCGGGCTGCTGCGCCGGTGGCTGCGCTACCGCGACGACGCGGGGCGGGTGACCGCCGTCGACCAGCGGCGCCTCGTGTCGATGGACGACCCGCACCTCGCGGCCATGCTGACCACGATCCGCGCCGAGAACTGGTCGGGATCGCTGGAGGTCCGTTCCGGCCTCGACGCGCGGGTGCGCAACCGCGGCGTCGCGCGCTATCGCGGCCTGGCGGACCGGCATCTGACCGTCGACTCGACCGGCGCGGACGGCGATCTCATCTGGCTGACCGCCGACACGGTCTCCTCGGCGGTCCGGATCGCGCTGGCGTGCCGCAACGCCGTCCACGGGCGCGAGGTCACGCACCGTGAGACGCGCGGCGAGCCCGGCTGGATCGCGCGGCATCTGACCGTGGAGATGAGCCCGGGCGAGACCGTGACGGTGGAGAAGGTCGTCGGCCTGCACACGTCGCTCGACCGCTCCGCGGAGCCGCCCGCCTCCGCGGCCCGGCGGTCGGCGGAGGGCGCGCCCCGCTTCGCCGGGCTGCGGGACCGGC
>NZ_JBHLZP010000129.1:0-25663 GCF_042429965.1 Actinoallomurus acaciae | reverse complement strand
TCGGCCGCGGTCAGGCTCGCGCACACCAGGTCCAGCGTCTCCCGGCGGGCGAACGACGGCGTGAGGCCGGCGCGGATCTCGGCCAGCCGCACCCGCCCGCGGGTGCGTGCCAGCCCTCGGTCGGCCGGGGCCACCAGCCGCCGGTGGCGCAGGTGGTACCAAAGGATCGTGCGGCGGTCCGTGAGCCGGCGCAGCGGGCCGCCCGCGGAGGCCTTCAGGAGGAACCGGTTGCGCACCTCCGGCGACACCCACCGCGCGACGCGCGACCGCAGCGCCCGCGGCATGAGTCTCCGGTAGAGGCGCAGCGGCCAGAACGACTCCGTGCTGGTCGGAGCGAGGACGATCCGGCTCGGCGTGACGGTGTGCCGGTCGATGTCCGGCCGTTCCCCCACCGGCTCACTGTCGTACGGTGCCCGTACGGCATCCTGCATGTGTCAGTCCCAACATGAACTGGCGCGCCGGCTTGCGGGGGTTAGCCGGAGTTCGCCATAAGTTTTCCCGTTATTGGTGGGACCGTTACCTCAGGTCATCGGATTACCTGACGGCGTAGATTATGGAAAATTCATGACGCCCGTCAGCCGCGGGACCAGTAGCGCTCGCCGCCGAAGACGAACGCCGCCGCGCCGACCAGGCCCGCCATCTGCCCCAGCGCCGCCGGGACCACCCGGACCTCGCGGGCGAAGTCCATGCGGGCGTGGGCGCGGAAGGTGTCCTCCAGCGGGCGGAACAACAGCGGCCCCGCCTGCGACAGGCCTCCGCCGACCGCGACGACGTCGAGGTCGCACAGGTGGGTGGCCGAGGCGATCGCCACGCCCAGCGCCCAGCCCGCGCGGTTCATCGCGCGGACGGCGACCGGGTGCCCGCGCGCGGCGTCGTGGGCGAGCTCCTTGCCGGTCTCGCCGGTCCAGCCCTGTTCGCGCGCCCAGGCGGACAGCCCGGGGCCGCGGGCGATCGCCTCCAGGCAGCCCCGCCCGCCGCATTCGCAGGGCGGGCCGTCCGGGTCGACGATCACGTGCCCGATGTGCCCGGCGTTGCCGCTCGCGCCGTCGATGAGCCGGCCGCCCAGGATGAGACCGCCGCCCACGCCGGTGGACAGGACCATGCCGAGGACGTTGGCCCGGCCTCGTCCGGCGCCGCGCCAGTGCTCGCCGACGGTGACCGCGACGGCGTCGTTGTGCACCCGGACCGGCAGGCCGGGGAAACGGTCGACGAGCCGCTCCCGCAGCGGGAAGGCCCGCCACGCGGGCATGTTGAGCGGAGAGACCTTGCCCGAGGGCCACCACATCGGCCCGCCGCAGCCCACTCCGATGCCGGCGAGCCGCTTGGCCGGCAGCTTCTCGATCAGGGCCAGGAGGGTGCGCCACAGGCCGTCGGCGTCGACGTGGGGCGGCCGGGGCGTCACGATGCGCTCGTAGGCGCCGACCCGTCCTCCGGGTTCGACCAGCGCGGCGGCCATCTTGCTGCCACCGATGTCGATCGCGAGAACCGATGCGCCGCCGCCGTCTTCCATTTTCGCCGCTCCCCTGGCCGAGCCCGTACCGCTCCTTGGAGGTCACGACCCGGCGGGCGGTCCGGTCGCCCACGTCACGAGGTCCCCCTCCCCGCCGCCGGCCCGAAGGCCAGGATCGAGGCGCTGAACCCGTGGACGTGGTTGTGGCCCGAGACCGGCCCGATCTCGCCGGCGGCGAAGAACCCGCCGATGCCCGAGGTGCCGAGCATGCCGCGCAGCAGGCGCACGTCGTGGTCGGAGTTGGGGAACATCGCGCGGCCCCGGCCCGTGCAGGAGAACAGCAGCGCGCCCTCGACCGGCGCGAGGTCGAGGTCGCCGAGCATGAGGGTGAGGTCCTCATCGGCCGCGCCGGCGTCGCGCACCTGGAAGCACACGGTACGGCCGACCTCGATGACGTCGCCGGTGGCGAGGGCCCCCGCTTCGGGGTCGGCGCCGATCACCCCGCGGACCAGGAAGTCGCCGCGCTCGTGCTGCTCGGCGTACTCGTCCATGGCGATGCCGATCAGCAGCCCGCCCTCGATCATGGAGCGTTCTTTCTCCGGGAGCTCGGCCACGACCTCCTCGAGCTTGGTCAGCGCGGGCGTGCCGGCCAGTTCGTACAGCACGTTCTCCTCGGCCCGGGTGACGGCCATCGGCGGGCCGACCGGCCGGGCGCCCTGGCTGACCAGGGTCGCGGTCATGACCGAACCGCCGAGCAGCACGCCGACGGCGCCCGTGTCGACGATCTCGCCATCGGCGAAGAGCCGCGCGGTGCCGCGGCCACCCTGGCCGGTGGCCAGGCCGCCGACGATCGGCAGGCCCGGCAGGACCTCACCGGACCGCTCGACGAACGCGTCGACCGGAAAGCTGTAGGGGTCGGCGAGCAGGACGGCGACGACGTCGTCGTCCCTGGTCTGGGGCATGCCGACGACGGCGAGGCGCTGCGCGCCGTCCGACTCCTCGCCGGGGAACTTCAGCGTCTCCAGCCGGAACGGCTCGATGCGCGCCTCGGGCAGCTGCGCCGCCCACGCGCTGACCGCGCTGGAGTCCTCGACACCGTGGTTGCCGCCGATCACGCCGGGAGCGCCGCAGCCGATCACGTTGGGGGTGCCGGCGACCTCCATGGCCCGCCGCGCGGCCCGCTCGACGGCGTCCGGGGCCTGGGCGCAGACGAACACGAAGACGAGGTCGGGCGGGCCGTCGAGCGGCAGGCGGGCCTGCGCAACCGCGGAGTCCGCAGCCGCGACAAGGTCGGGGCCGACGGCCAGGCCGTCGCCGAACCGCGCCACTGCCTCGCCCCCTTCGACACGTCCGATTCCTTACGGTCTACCACAACGTGTGGAGAATTCCCGGCCCCGTGGCAGGCCCCTTCCGGGCCGTCCGATTAAGGCCAGCGAGTTCCCCTACCCGGTGTTGACAGCCCTCAACCCGCCGTGTCGCCAAGGCCCCTCCGGATGCGGATCCCAAAATCCGGGCATAGTGTCGAACGGAACACGAGCCCGCGTGCGAGTCCGACGCGGCGGGTGAGACCAGGGCGGCGACTCAAGAGCACGCCCTTCGGCCGGCCACAGTGAGATTGCGATAGAGGACAGTGAACACGCGACCAACGACACTTCGTGAGCTCCGCGCCAGTGGTCATGTCCACCGGCCGGTGAAGACCGAGATACGCGACAACCTCCTTGCCCGGCTCCGCACCGGCGAGCCACGTTTTCCGGGCATCGTCGGATTCGACGACACGGTCCTGCCCCACCTGGAGCGCGCCCTGATCGCCGGGCACGACCTCGTCCTCCTGGGCGAGCGCGGCCAGGGCAAGTCCCGGCTGATCCGCACGCTCGGCGGCCTCCTGGACGAGTGGACGCCGATCGTCGCGGGCTGCGAGATCAACGATCATCCGTACGCTCCGGTGTGCGTGCGCTGCCGGCGGCTGCTCGACGAGCACGGCGACGACCTGGCGATCGACTGGAAGCACCGCGACGACCGGTACGGCGAGAAGCTCGCCACCCCCGACACCAGCGTCGGCGACCTCGTGGGCGACATCGACCCGATCAAGGTCGCCGAGGGCCGTACGCTCGGCGACCCCGAGACCGTCCACTACGGGCTCGTGCCCCGCACCAACCGCGGGATCTTCTGCGTCAACGAGCTGCCCGACCTGGCCGAGCGGATCCAGGTCTCGCTGCTCAACGTGCTGGAGGAACGCGACGTGCAGATCCGCGGGTACGCCCTGCGGCTGCCGCTCGACGTCCTGCTCGTGGCCAGCGCGAACCCCGAGGACTACACCAACCGCGGCCGCATCATCACGCCGCTGAAGGACCGCTTCGGCGCCGAGATCCGCACCCACTACCCACTCGACCTCGACGACGAGCTGGTGCTGATCGGCCAGGAGGCCCAGGTCACCGCCGCCGTGCCGGTCCACCTGATGGAGGTCATCGCCCGGTTCACCCGGCTCGTACGCGAGTCGCCGGCCGTGGACACCCGCTCCGGCGTGTCCGCGCGGTTCTCCATCGCGGCCACCGAGACCGTCGCCGCCTCGGCGCTGCGCCGCGGCGCCGTCGCGAACGAGGACCAGCCGGTGGCGCGGGTCTGCGACCTGCCGTCCATCGTGCCGACCCTGCTCGGCAAGGTGGAGTTCGAGGTCAGCGAGGAGGGCCGCGAGGAGGAGGTGCTGGCGCACCTGCTGCGCCGCGCCACCGCGGAGGCCTGGCGGCGCATGCTCGGCTCGGCGGACCTGACCGGCCTGCTCGACCGGTTCGACCGCGGCGCCACCGTCGACGCCGGCGAGCTCGTACCGGCCGCGGAGCTGTTGCACCACATCGGCCCGGTCACCGGGCTGTCGCGGATCCTGGACGGCCTCGGCATGGAGGGCGAGTCGCCCGGGCACGCGGCGGCGGCGCTGGAGTTCGCCCTCGAAGGCCTCTACCTCATGCGACGGCTGTCCAAGGACGTCGCGGACGGCACGTCGACGTATCGCACCTGAGTTTCGTCACGAGGAAAGAAGGTCACCGTGTCCGGATTCCGGTACGGGCCCTACCACGACGGACCTGATCCGCTCGCGCCTCCGTACGACATCCGCGAGGCCATCGACGCCATGGGCGACTCCATGCTGGAGGGCACCGGGCCGGCCGACGCCCTGCGCGAGCTGCTACGCCGCGGGCTGCCGGGCGAACGGCGGCGGCGCGGCCTGGACGACCTGCTGCGCCAGGTGCGCTCCCGGCGTCAGCAGCTGCGCGGCAGCGGGCGGCTCGACGGCACGCTCGAAGAGGCGCGCGCCCTGCTCGACCGGGCGATCGGGCAGGAGCGCGCCGCGCTGTTCCCCGACCCGAGCGACGACGCGCGGCTGCGCGAGGCCGAGCTCGACACGCTGCCGGAGGACACCGCGCAGGCCGTACGCCGCCTGTCGCCCTACGAGTGGCGTTCGCCGGAGGCGCGGCAGACCTTCGAGGAGCTGAAGGACCTGCTGCGGCGTGACGTGCTGGACGCGCAGTTCCGCGGCATGAAGCAGGCGATGACCAACCCCGACCCGGCCGCCATGGAACGGGTCAAGAACATGATGTCCGCGCTCAACGACATGCTCGAGAACGACGCGCGCGGCCGGCACACGCAGGAGGACTTCGACGCCTTCATGCGGGAGTACGGGGACTTCTTCCCCGACAACCCCGGCAACCTGGAAGAACTCGTCGACTCCCTGGCCCGGCGCGCCGCCGCGACCGAACGGCTGCTCGCCTCGCTCACGCCCGAGCAGCGGGAGGAACTGGCCGGACTCATGGCCCAGACGCTGGAGGACGCCGGGCTGGCCGGCGAGATGGCCCGGCTCGGCTCGGCGCTGCGGCAGCGGCGGCCCGACCTCGACTGGAGCGGTTCGGAGCGGATGAACGGCGACGACCCGATGTCGCTGGGCGACGCCACCACCGCCCTGGAGGAGCTGGCCGACCTCGCCGAGCTGGAGGGCGCGCTGCGGCAGGACTACCCGGGTGCGCGGATGGACGACATCGACGAGGAGGCGGTACGCCGGGCGCTGGGCCGCCAGGCCGTGGACGACCTGGCCGAACTGCGGCGCATCGAGGCCGAGCTCGAACGCCAGGGGTACCTCAAGCGCCGTGGCGGGTCCCTGGACCTCACCCCCAAGGCGGTGCGCAGGCTGGGCGAGACGGCGTTGCGGCGGGTGTTCGCCCAGCTCGAAACCTCGCGCCAGGGCGACCACGATCAGGTCGACGCGGGCCAGGCGGGCGAGCTGACCGGCGCCAGCCGCCCGTGGCGGTCCGGCGACGAGCAGCCCATCGACGTCATCCGCACGCTGTCGAACGCCCTGCGCCGAGGCGGGACGGTGGCGACCTCGGAGCGCCCGCGCGTACGCCTGGAGGTGGACGACTTCGAGGTGCTGGAGACCGAGCGCCGTACGGCGGCGGCGGTGTGCCTGCTGGTCGACCTGTCCTACTCCATGGCCCTGCGCGGCACGTGGGGGTCGGCCAAGCAGACCGCCCTCGCGCTGCACACGCTGGTGGCGAGCAAGTACCCGCAGGACGCCGTGCAGATCATCGGCTTCTCCAACTACGCGCGCGAACTGCACCCGACGGAGCTGGCCGGGCTCGACTGGGACATGGTGCAGGGCACGAACCTCCACCACGCCCTGATGATCGCCGGCCGCCACATCGACAAGCACCCCGAACACGACCCGATCATCCTGGTGATCACCGACGGCGAGCCGACCGCGCACCTGCTCCGCGACGGCCGCTCGTCGTTCGACTGGCCGCCGTCACCGGAGACGCTGGAGCTCACCCTGTCCGAGGTCGACAAGATGACCCGGCGCCGGGCGACGCTCAACATCTTCATGCTCGCCGACGACGAACGGCTGGTCTCGTTCGTCGAGGAGGTCGCCCGGCGCAACGGCGGCCGGGTCTTCGCCCCGACGCCGGAGCGCCTGGGCGAGTACGTGGTCCGCGACTACCTCCGCGTCCGCCGGGGCGGCCGCTAATGTGACGATCATGTCGGATCAGGCCGGTGAGCCGATCAACGGGCGGTATCGCCTCGTCGAGGCGATCCGCCGCGAAGCCTCGATCAAGATCCTCCGGTCGGCGGCCCGCGAACCGGGCCGTGGGCTGAACGCCGCGCCGCCGTGAGGAAGAAGAGCCGTCTCCGTCGAGCCGCCGGTTACCTCACCGGCGTCCTGATCGCCCTCGGCGTCGCCGCCTCAGGCGCCGTCAGGCCGGGCGGCGTCCCCGTGACGATGCTCGTCTTCTTCTTCGCCGGGGTCTTCGGGCTCGGGTATCTGATCTGGCGCCTGGTCACCGGGCGGGACGGCCTGTGGCGACGGGGCCCGACCCGTCGGCGCCGGGAACGGCACCGCCCGCCGGACGGGAACCGTGGTGCGGGCGGGGCTGTCTGAGTTCCAGCGCCCCGTGGCACGTTGGAGAGAGGCATCGATGAGCGTTCCGAGCCGGTCTTTCAGGCGACGCCGCTTCCTGTGGCCGGTTCTCGGGCTGGTGGTCGCGGCGTCGGCGGTGGCCGGGGTCGCGGCGGCCCGGTCCTCGCCGGCTCCGCCCAGGCCCGTCTGCTGCAAGTCGCCGCCGGTCACCAGCGGGATCGAAGACGTACCGCGCCGATGGGAGCACGCGGTCGCGCGCCGCGACGCCCGGGCGGCGTGGGCGCTGCTCACGCCCGAGGCACAGCGGCGGTACGGCTCGGTGGACGGGCTGCGGGCCGCGCTGGCCGGGCTCACGCCCGGCCACGGCGGACCGGCGACGTGGCGGCTGATCGACACTCTTACCCAGGGAAGCCACACTCCCAGCGCGTTCCTGTACCTGCTCATCGAGGATGGGACGCTGCGCCCCAGGGGTGCGGTCGTCGTGCACTCCATGGCCGACGGCGCCCACGATGGACGGGTCGATCCCGGCGTCGCCGACACCGTCCGCATCCGCGAACCCGCCGCCCACGCCACGGTGAGCGGCCGGCCGCGGATGCGCACGGCGACGGGTTCGCCCCCCGCCTACGTCGCCGTACAGGCCGGTGGGCAAACCCATGGCTCGGTGGGAGCCATCCGCGGCGCCGACGGCATGGACTCACCGTTCGACGAGGCGCTGAAGCCCGGCCCGACCCTCGTCGTCGCGGTCGACGTGGAGGGCGGGGACCACTTCGCCTACGGAAGCGTGCCGGTCACGGTCCGCTGATCGCATCACCGGCCGCGGTGACGAATCGCGCGGCCGGCCGACACGGCCGCCACCGGAGCGTAACCGGACGGCTACATCGACGCCCCGGCCTGTGGGTCTAACCTGCTGTTCCCTGTTCCTCCTACCCGTGGGAGGTCCCGGTGGGACAGCACAGCGGCCGATGACCCCCGACGATCTCACCGCCCGGATCGACCGGCTCTGTGATCGGCTGGCCGTCGACGGGGATCTGCTGGATCCGGTGTGGCGGGCCGCGTTCCACGCGGTGCCCCGCCACCTGTTCGTGCCCGAGCGGGCGTGGGCCGCGCCGAACGGTCCCGGTCCGGGCTTCGTCATCGACCGGGCCGCCGCCCCCGGCGCCTGGTGGGACGCCGTCTACTCCGACGCCGCGATCATCACCCAGAGGGCCGACGGCACGGCCGATGTCGCGGACCACGGGGAGCCGTCGAGCTCCTGCTCGGCGCCGGGCACGGTCGCCGAGTTCCTCGGCCACCTCTCCCCCGAGGACCACAACCGGGTCCTGGAGGTCGGCACCGGCACGGGATGGACGGCGGCGCTGCTGTCGTACCGGGTCGGAGCGGGGAACGTCGCCTCCATCGACATCGACCCGACGGTGTCGGAGACCGCGGCCAAGAACCTCTCCGGCACGGGCCACGCCCCGCGCCTGTTCGTCGGAGACGGCACGCTCGGCCTGCCGGAGGCCGCGCCGTTCGACCGCGTGCACGTCGCCGCCGGCGTCACCGACATTCCGTACACCTGGGTGGAGCAGACGAGGCCCGGCGGTGTCATCGTCCTGCCGTTCGCGCCCGGCTGGGGGTTCGGGTGGCTCGCCCGGCTGCACGTCCTCGGCGACGGTACGGCCGTCGGGGCCTTCCCCGGGTTCGCGGGCTACATGCCGCTGCGTGGCCAGCGCGTTCCGTGGCGCTCGCCGTCCGGCCTGCCGCAGGACGGTCTGGCCGAGTCGGCGACCCGGCTGGATCCCCGACGGCTGCGCGCGGACTCGGCGGCCGACCTGTTCCTCGCCGCCGCCGTCCCCGGCGTACGGACGTACCTGTTCCACGGTGAGGGCGCCGAGGCGGACGAGTGCACGCTGTGGCTGGTCGAGTCCTGCGACGACGGCGCGTGGGCGTCGGTCGACCACGTTCCCGGGCAGGACGAGTTCCTCGTACGGCAGCAGGGGGCGCGGCGGCTGTGGGACGAGGCCGAGCGGGCGTACCTGCGGTGGCTGGCGATCGGACGGCCGGCGCACGACCGGTTCGGGCTGACGGTCACGCCGGACGCCCGGCACGTGTGGATCGACCACCCGGGTTTTCACGCAGCGTGAACCCGGGGTGCACTGGCCGCGACCTCGGGTGGGCGCTAGGGTCGAGCCATGTCCAGTGGTGATCGCTTGCTCATGATCCTGCACATCGGCTTCGCGATCTTCGCACTCGGGCCGGTGACCGCCGCGACGATGGCCACGCCGCGCCACATCCGGCGTGGTGAGGCGTCGGTCGTGCGCAGCCTCAACCGCTCGACCCGCATCTACGGGCTGCTGACGCTCGGCATCTTCCTGTTCGGCGCGCTGCTGGCACACGGCAAGTTCGACCAGATGTGGCTGTCGGCGTCGATGACGCTGTTCATCGTGGCGTTCGTGCTGCTGTTCATCGTCGAGCGCGACCAGCGCAAGGCACTCCACAAGATCGAGGTCGCCGCGGCCGAGCGGCGCGCGGAGAAGGCGGAGGCCGCGCGCCCCGCCGAGACGGCGGCGACCACGGCACCGACCGACAAGCCCGTGGCCGGCGCCGAGATCCCGTCCGATGCGGAGAAGGCCGAGACGCCCGCTCCCGAGCCGAAGCCGGAGCCGAGGCTCGCCGCCGAGGTCGCCAAGGTCGAGACCGGCCGCATCGCCACGATCTCCGGCGTCGTCGCGCTGATCTGGATCGTCATCCTGGTCCTGATGGTCTGGCACGGCTGACCGAGGGGGCGAGGTGTCCGAAACGCGATACCCATAGGCGGATCAGCGCCTTCCGAACGCCGCTGGACTCGCCCTAGGTTCGGCTCATGGAAGAGATCAGCTACCAGGCGGCCGATGGCTGCGGCCTGCACGCCACCGTCATCGGAGAAGGCCGGCCCCTTGTCCTCATGCATGCCGGTGGCCCCGACCACAAGAGCATGCTTCCTCTGGCCGAACGCCTCGCCGACCACTGCCGGGTCATCCTGCCCGACCTGCGCGGCTACGGCCGTTCCATCTGCACGGACCCGGCCCGCTACTCCTGGGCCCGGTACGCCGAGGATGTGATCTCGCTCCTGGACCACGTCGGCCTTCCCAGCGCCGTACTCGCCGGGGCGGGTCTGGGCTCCACGATCACGCTTCGGACGGCGGCCGCATACGCCGACCGGGTACAGGCCGCCGTGCTGATCGGGGTCGAGGACATCGAGGACGACGAGTCGAAGGATGCCGAGATCCGCTTCCTTGACGCATTCGCCACCCGCGTCGCGGCCGACGGCATCGCGGCCGGTTGGGAGCCTGTCCTCGCCGATCTCCCGCCCGTCATCGGGGCCATGGTGCGCGACGCCATACCCCGATCCGACCCCGCCAGCATCGTGGCCGCAGCCGCCATCGGCCATGACCGCTCCTTCCGGAGCATCGACGACCTCGCCACGATCACCGCGCCGACCCTCATCTTCCCCGGCACCGACGCACGTCACCCCACCCTCCTTGCGAAAGAGGCCGCCAGTACCCTCCCCAACGGGCAACTGGCCATGGTCCCGATCGGCAACGATCTCCAGACCGCAGAAGACCTCGCCCGTGCCGTCGCTCCCGCGATTCAGGAGTTCCTCCGGTCACCTCTCCGACCCGACCGCCCGTCCTGAGATCGGCCGAGCCGGGGGCGGTACGATCAGCCTCATGAAGCGATGACATCGGCGCACCGATTCGCATGACGCCGTCCGAGCCCTTTGCTCCGGCGTCCGCTCGGTGTCCCCGCAGCGCCCGTCATTCGCCTCACCCGATCGGATCCTCATGACCGACGACATGTTCCTCGCCCCTGTCGCCGATCGGCTCGCGGCCCTGCCGGCCGTACGCGCCGTCACGCTCGGCGGCTCGCGCGCTCAGGGCACTCACGCTCCGGACAGCGACTGGGACCTGGCCATCTACTACCGGGGCGGCTTCGACCCGGCCGATCTGCGCGCCGTCGGCTGGGAGGGCGAGGTCGGCGAGATCGGCGGCTGGGGCGGAGGGGTCTTCAACGGCGGAGCGTGGCTCACGATCGACGGCCGGCACGTCGACGTCCACTACCGCGACCTCGACGTCGTCGACCACGAGCTCGCCGAGGCCCGGCAGGGCCGCTTCCACTGGGAGCCGCTGATGTTCCATCTCGCCGGCGTTCCCAGCTACCTGGTGGTCGCCGAACTCGCCGTCAACCAGGTGCTCCGCGGAGCCCTGCCTCGCCCCGAGTACCCGCGGGCACTGCGCGAGGCGGCCCCGCCGGTGTGGCGCGACCGCGCGGCCATGACGCTCCAGTACGCCAAGGCCGCCTACGTCCGAGGCGGCCAGGCCACGGAGGTCACGGGCGCCCTGGCCACCGCCGCCATGAACACGGCGCACGCGGTGCTGGCAGCCCGCGGTGAGTGGGCCACCAACGAGAAACGGCTCCTGCGACGGGCCGGCCTGCGCGGCATGGACGCGATCACGGCCGGACTGCGCCCGGAGCCCGACGCCCTCGCGCAGGCGATCACCCGGGCGGAGAGGCTGTTCGAAGCCGCCGTCTAGACGATCAATCCCGGGGGTGGGGCCGTGCGGTCGGCGACATGTAGGGTCGGCACCGCGCAGGACCGCCGCGCGGGGGGAGCATCTGTCACCAGGGCGGTCGAGGAGTCACCGTGGACACCGCGCCACCGCGCCATCTGCCACGCAAGATCAAGCCCGAGTACACCGAGGCGATGTGCGGCGAGGTCATCACCGACGACCGCATGATCTGTCACGACCCGGCCAGGGCCACCTGTGCACGGTGCGTCGACAACGACCGCTCCGAGGCGTTCCGCGAGCAGGACCAGTTCTACGAGTACGGCCAGTGGTGACGCCACATGTGATCGACTCCGGCCCCTCCGGCGAGGCCGGGGTTCCGTGACCCGACGGTGCCCGGCCCCGTCAGGGAGCCGGGCGGTTCTCACCCACCGAGGGCACGTTCCAATCAGCCGAGGGCACGTTCCAAATCGGCGAGCAGGTCGTCGGCGTCCTCGATGCCCACCGACAGGCGTACGAGGTCGGGCGGCACCTCCAGCGGCGACCCGGCCGCCGAGGCGTGCGTCATGCGCGCCGGGTGCTCGATCAGCGACTCGACCCCGCCCAGCGACTCCCCGAGGATGAACAGCCGGGTGCGCTCGCAGACCCGTACGGCGGCCTCCTCGCCCTCGGCGAGCTGGAACGACACCATGCCGCCGAACGCCCGCATCTGCTTGGCCGCCACCTCGTGGCCCGGGTGGTCGGGCAGGCCGGGGTAGCGCACCGACGAGACCTTCGGGTGCCGCAGGAGGAACTCGGCGATGCGCGCGGCGTTGGCGCAGTGCCGGTCCATGCGTACGCCGAGCGTCTTGATGCCGCGCAGGGTCAGCCAGGCGTCGAACGGGCCGCCGACGGCGCCCATGGAGTTCTGGTGGAAGGCCAGCCGCGAGCCCAACTCGATGTCGGCCACGACCAGCGCGCCGCCGAGCACGTCGGAGTGCCCGCCGAGGTACTTGGTGGTCGAGTGCACGACGACGTCCGCGCCGAGCGCCAGCGGCCGCTGGAGGTAGGGCGAGGCGAACGTGTTGTCCACCACCAGGAGCGCGCCCGCCTCGTGGGCGACCTGCGCGAGCGCCGCGATGTCGGCGATGCCGAGCAGCGGGTTCGTGGGCGTCTCCACCCAGACGACCTTGGTGTCGGGCCGCACCGCCGCACGTACGGCGTCGACGCTCGCCACCGGTACCGGGTCGTACTCCAGCCCCCACGACTTGAGGACCTTGGAGATCAGCCGGTAGGTGCCCCCGTACGCGTCATTGGGGATGACGACGTGGTCACCGGGCTTGCAGACCGTACGCAGGAGCGTGTCCTCCGCGGCCATCCCGGAGGCGAACGCCAGGCCCCGCACCCCGCCCTCCAGCGCGGCGAGGCACTCCTCCAGCGCGGCGCGGGTCGGGTTGGCGGTACGGCTGTACTCGTAGCCGCCGCGCAGACCCCCGATTCCGTCCTGCTTGTAGGTGGATACCTGATATATCGGCGGAACGACCGCTCCCGTAGCGGGATCGGGCTCCTGGCCAGCGTGAATGGCAAGTGTCTCGAAGCCGGTCACGTCGTTGAAACCGTCCATGCAGTGAGGCTAGTGCCTCCACCGACACAGCCGTACCAACGGTGAGCCATACCCAGGGATGAGACTTCTCCCCCACAGGGACGAGTGCCGAAATCGCCTCAAGAGGGGAGGTGAGCGTCTCTTCGTGCCCATACCTTCTTAGGGACAATCGATACCAGATGAAGGGGAGCCACCCGTGTTCGGATGGCTGGGGCGTACCGTCGTACGACACCCATGGTGGACGATCGTGGCGTGGTTGGTCGCCGCGGCCGTCGCCGTCGCGCTCGCACCGAAGCTCGACACACACTCTGACCAGCAGGACTTCCTGCCCACGAAGTACGAATCGGTACAGGCCGCCAAGCTCGCGGACACGGCCTTCCCGAGCGGCAGCACCAAGGTCAGCAACGAACTCATGGTCGTGAAGCGGTCGGACGGGGCCCCGCTGACCGCGGCCGACCAGGGGAAGATCGGCCGGATCGCCAAGACGCTGCAGTCTCAGCACATTCCCGGCATCACCGCGCTGGCGACGGGCCCGCAGACGGTGTCGCAGAACCACCGCGTCCAGATCGTCGCGGTGCCTCTGCCGACCAGCTTCGCCGACCAGAAGCTGGAGAAGAAGAACGAGGACACCGTCAAGAAGCTGCGGCTGGCCGCCACCCAGCAGTTCAAGGGCACCGGCCTGCACTACGGCGTGAGCGGCAACGTCTCCAGCACCATCGACAACGCCGAGTCCGACAACAAGACGATGGCGATGATCGGGCTCGCCACGGTCGTCCTCATCATCACGTTGATCCTGCTGATCTTCCGGGCACCGATCGCCGCACTGTTGCCGATCATCGTGGTCGCCCTGGTGCTCGAGGTCTCGAACGCGGTTTCGGCCATCATCGGCAATGCGTTCAACCTGAAGTTCGACTCGAGCTTCTCGCAGCTCATCCTGATCGTGTTGTACGGCATCGGCACCGACTACATCCTGTTCCTGCTGTTCCGCTACCGCGAACGCCTGCGGCTCGGCGAGGACAAGAAGACGGCCATGATGGTCACGGTCCAGCGGGTCGGCGAGGCCATCGCGTCGGCCGCCGGCGCGGTCATCGTCGCCTTCCTCGTACTGCTGCTCGCCAAGTTCAAGTCCTTCGGCGCACTCGGCCCGCAGCTCGCCATCGCGGTCGGCGTCATGCTCATCACCGCGCTGACGCTCGTCCCGGCGGTCGTCTCGCTGCTCGGCCGCGCGGTGTTCTGGCCGTCGAAGTCGTGGAAGAAGGAGCCCAAGGCCACGACGTACAAGCGGCTGGGAGGCTTCGTCGGCCGGCGCCCGCTGATCACCGCGGTCGCGTCCGGCATCGTCTTGATCGCCCTGGCGAGCGCGGCGATCGGCTTCAAGGCCAACTACGACTTCAGCTCCGGCCAGCCGCAGAACACCGAGTCGGCCAAGGCGCTGAAGGACCTGCGCAGCAGCCTCCCGCCGGGCCTGACCGACCCGACCCAGGTGTACGTCAAGGGCACCGGTCCGCTCGACCCGCAGGTGCTGGAGCAGTTCCGCCAGAAGCTGGCGCACGCCGACGGTGTCGGCCAGGCCGCTCCGGCCCAGCTGAACCCCGACAAGACCGTCGCCAAGTTCTCGGTCGTGCTCAAGCTCGACCCGAACTCCAACCAGGCCATCGACCTGGTCAAGGGACCGCTGCACGACACCGTGCACCAGAACGCCCCTCCGGGCACGCAGGTGTTCGTCGGCGGCACGACCGCGATCTTCGGTGACATCAACAAGGTCAACACCCGCGACCTGTCGGTGATCCTGCCGGTGGCGGTGGCGCTGATCGCGATCATCCTGGCCCTGCTGCTGCGCGCGCTTGTCGCCCCGGTCTACCTGGTCGTGGCGGTGCTGCTCGGCTTCACCGCGACGCTCGGCGCGACCGTGGCCCTGTTCCAGGGCGCGGAGGGCAAGGACGGGCTGATGTTCCAGATGCCCATCATCTTGTACCTGTTCGTGCTGGCCATCGGGACCGACTACAACATCCTGATGATCGCCCGGCTCCGTGAGGAGGCACGCGAGGGCCACGAGCCGCGTCACGCCGCGGCGGTCGGCGTCCAGCACGCCGGCCCGACCGTGGCGGCGGCGGGTGTCATCCTCGCCGGCACGTTCGCGGTGCTGGTGCTGTCGCCGATGTCGTTCCTGGCCCAGATCGGGTTCGGCGTGGCGATCGGCATCCTGCTGTCGGCGTTCGTGGTCTCGACGTTCTTCGTCCCCGCGGTCACCGCGCTGGTCGGGCACGCCGCCTGGTGGCCCGGCCACGCCGACCGGGCCAAGAAGCCCGGCCCGCCGGCGGCGGAGCCGTACGAACTGGCGGGACAGCCCCGCTGACCCACGGGTCCACCGACCGGCCCGGCCGGGCCGCGTCGGCGTTCCGATAGGAAACGCCCGGCGACGCGACACGCGCCGCCGGGCGTTTCTCACGTCCGGGGCCGGTCGCCGGTCACCCCACCACTCGCGCCGGACCTCGGCGACGGCGGCGCGTCGGCGGGAGGCGATCGCGGACGGCGGCTCGCCCACTTATAGGGCCTGTCTCAAGGTCCTGCTGTCCGGCTGCGCGGCGCCTCGGCGCGTTGTCGCCCCACGGGAAAGGTCGCAGCCAAACCAGGCTGTCTCCCTCCTCCGCCTTGCGGCGCACTTCCTGGACGCCGCTCGCCACGAACGGGGACCTCGAGACATGGGGTTGGCCGCCGAGGCCGGTATGGGGTCGGTGGTAGTTGTACCAGTCCAGCGAGGGCTGATGCCCGGTTCTTTGCAGGTGGTGCGCCAGCTGGTCGTGGTGTAAACCCATGCGTTGTCGGTCAGGGCGCGTTGGATGGCCAGGGGCGGTGAACCAGGCCGTGGTGTGTCTTAGGAACGCGGTGCGGGTGGCGGCGGTCTTGTTGGTGGGGGTTTCGGTGTAGGCCTGGCGGGAGTGGTCGTCCAGGGTGGTGTACGGGTACAGGTGGCCGGGGCCGTCACGTTTTCGGTTCTTGCGGCCGGGGGCGTGGTCCAGGGCCTTGTGCCCGCCGTCGTCGGGGGTGCGGCCGGGTTTCTTGACGTCGATGTGGGTCAGGTCTCCAGGGGGCGTTCGTGGCGGCGGGTGGATTCGCCGGTGGCCCGGTCACAGGCCGTCGGGGGTGGCAGGCCGTGCCGGGTCAGGACGCGGTGTGCGGTGGATGGCGCGATGCTGGTGCGGGCGGCCGGTGCGGGTCGATGCGGTGCGTCCGGCGCAGCGCGACCAGGTGCGCTTCGATCTGTGGTGGGGTTCGGCGGGGGCTGTGGTGCGGGTGGCTGTGGTGCGGGTGGCTGGAGCGGTCGTGCATACCGGTGGCGCCCAGTCGCCGGTAGCGGGCGGCCCGGCGTGCGGCGGTGGTATGGCTGACGCCGAAACGTTCGGCGGCCCGGCGCAGCGGCCAGCCGTCTTCGACGACACACTGGGCCAGGCGCAGGCGGCCGGTCCGGGCTCAAAGGAGGGCGTTACGGTGGGACACGAGGGCCTCGTGGACGTCGGTGCAGATGTCGCAATCCACACCGAAACCAGAAGGTCCTCTCCTCATTCAAGGACCACCCAGAGCATGTCGCCCGTCACCAACCTCCCCGGACAGCACACCTAGGGCCTGTCGTCAAAGTGGTCTTGCGGTGATCATGGATTGTGGATCATGTAGAGGGTGATCCGTCGTCATGAGTTGTCCGATGCGGAGTGGGAGTTGCTGGAGCCGTTGTTGCCCAGGTCGGTGATGGGGCGTCCCCGGTTGGATGATCGTCGGGTGTTGAACGGGATCGTGTGGAAATTCCGTACCGGTGTGGCCTGGCGGGATGTGCCTGAGCGGTACGGGTCGTGGCGGTCGTTGCACACTCGGTTCCGCCGCTGGGCAAAGGACGGGACGTTCACCCGGATGCTTCAGTCCGTCCAGGCCAGGGCTGATGCGGGCGGTGACATCGATTGGCTGGTCTCGGTGGACTCCACGATCGTGCGGGCACATCAGCATGCGGCCGGTGCGCGAAAAAGGGGCGCTGTGATCGGGCGCTCGGGCGGTCCCGGGGCGGGCTGACCAGCAAGATCCATCTGGCCTGTGACGGGCTGGGGCGTCCGTTGGCGTTCGTGGTGACCGGCGGCAACGTCAACGACTGCACCCGTTTCACCCACGTCATGGACGCCATCAGTGTTCCGCGGATCGGACCGGGACGGCCTCGCAGCCGCCCTGATCACCTCCTCGGTGACAAGGGCTACAGCTCCAAAGCCATCCGCGTCTGGCTGCGGCGTCATCACATCACCTGCACCATCCCCGAACGCAAAGACCAGATCCGCAACCGAGCACGGCGCGGCAGCGCCGGCGGCCGCCCACCCGCCTTCGACTCCCAGACCTACAAACGCCGCAACGTCGTCGAACGCTGCTTCAACCACCTCAAACAATGGCGCGGGATCGCCACCCGCTACGACAAGACCGCCACCTCCTACCAAGCCGCCGTCACCCTGGCATCACTATTGATGTGGCTATGAACTTTGACGACAGGCCCTAGGGCGTGTTTCAAAGTCCCGCCCTCCCAGACACTCCCCGCCCTCCCAGACACTCCCCGCCCTCCCAGGGGGCGCCGACCCCACTTCCATTGCAAGCCACCCCACACACCAAAGAAAGACCACACCCACGGCTGTGGAAAACCCACGACCCAACCGAGACAGGCCCTAGCGCCGCGACCAGGTCCACCTGGCGTCGCCTCTCGCGGGGCCCGGACGCCGATGCCGTCCGTCCCGTCCTGACCCGTGACGCCCGCAGCCAGGGCGGCTCGGTGTCCGGCGGGTGATCACCCCGGCCGCCGCAGGTTGCCGGTGATCAGCGTGAGCAGCCGGTCCAGGAGGTGCTCGTCGCCGGGTGTCTGCTCGCTGGCCCAGGCGGCGGCGTTGACCAGTTTGAGCAGGTCGTCGATGTCGGCCTCCCCGGGTGCGGTTCCGGCGCGTTGGGCGCGGGTGAGCAGCGCCGCGCCGGTGGTGCGGATGGCCTCGTGGCAGGCGGCCAGGCCTTCGCCCGTTTCCTGCGCGGGCTGGCCGGCCATCTGGGTCGCGACCAGCCCGCGCATCGCGGTCGCGTGCACGGCCACGGCACGCAGCCAGGTCCGCAGCGCCTCGTCCGGGGACGGGTCCGTCAGCAGGTCGCGCCCCTCGGCGCAGAGCGCTTCGACATCCTCGCTGATGATCGCCACCAGCAGCGCCTGGAGCGTCGGGAAGTGCCGGTAGAGCGTCCCGGCGCCGACGCCGGCACGTTGGGCGATCTTGTTGAGGGACGCGTCCGCGCCGTACTCGGTGAAGACGGCCTTGGCGGTCCGCAGCACGCGTTCGCGGTTGTCCCGGGCATCGGCGCGCATTCGCCGCCGAGAGGGCTGAGGCAATCCGTACCCCTCACGTTGCTAAGTGGAGAAGTTCTCCATATCCTAGCGGAACCATTAAGCGGAGAACTTCTCCGGTCAGCGCGACCCGAAGGAACCAAGGATGCGGATTGGACTCGTCGTGGGCGATACGCGAGGCCCCTCGACTCTCGAACAGATCATCGGCCAGGTACGGACGGCCGCCGACGCGGGTTTCAGCACCGCCTGGGCGGCACAGGCGTTCGGCTGGGACGCCCTCACCGCCCTCGCCGTGGCGGGTGCCGCGGTGCCCGGAATCGGCCTGGGTACGGCGGTGGTCCCGATCCCCCAGCGCCACCCGCTGGTGCTGGCGGGCCAGGCGCTGAGCGTGCAGGCGGCGACCGGTGACCGGCTCACCCTCGGCATCGGCGCGGGCGTCGCCATGATGGTCCAGGACATGTTCGGCCTGCCCGCCGACCGGCCCGCCCCCCGCATGCGGGAGTACCTGGCGGTCCTGCGTCCGCTGTTGGGCGGCGAGAACGTGACCCACCAAGGCGAGACGCTGACGGCCATGGGCGCGGTGACGGTGCCGGGCGCCGAGCCGCCGCCGGTGCTGGTCGCGGCCCTGGGTCCGGCGATGCTGCGCCTGGCCGGCGAACTCGCCGACGGCACCGTGACCTGGATGACCGGCGTCAGGACCCTCGGCGACCACATCGTTCCCTCGATCACCAAGGCCGCCGAGGCGGCGGGTCGCCCCGTACCTCAGGTGGTCGCGGGCCTGATCGTGTGCGTGACGAACGACGAGGCCGCCGTCCGCGAACGCGCCGCCGAACAGTTCGGCCTCGCCGGCCAGGTGCCGGAGTACCGCGCGGTACTGGACCGCGAGGGGGCGGCGGGCCCCCAGGACGTCGTCATCGCCGGAGACGAGGATGACGTCGCCCGCAGCGTGAAACGGCTCGCCGACGCCGGCGTCACGGAGTTCATCGCGTCACCCTTCGGCGGCGCCGAGGAACAGGACCGCACCGTCGGCGTACTCGCCGATCTCACCCGCTCCGGCACGCACTGGCCGTACTGACCATGGAGGTTGGTGATGGCGACACGGGGTGGATGAAGGTGAGGGCTATCTGGCTCGGTGTGGATTGCGACATCTACATCGACCAGGAAGGCCCTCATGCCGCACCGTAATGCACCTTTGGGTGAGACCGGGCATCTTCGCCTGGCCCGCTGTGTCGTCGAGGATGGCTGGCCGCTGAGCGCTTCCACGACCGCGAGACGGTGGGCGGACCGCTACCGCGCCTCCGGGGAGGCCGGGATGGCCGGGATGGCCGGGATGGCCGACCGTTCCAGCCGCCCGCACACCAGCCCCCCGGCGCACCCCGAACGGCGGATCATCAAAGTCCCGGTGACCCGCCGCTGGGGACCGGCGCGAATCGCCGGGCTGCTGCGGCTGAACCCCGCCACGGTGCACCGGGCCCTGGTCCGCTACCGCCTCAACCGCCTGGCCCGGACCGACCGCGCCAACCCCGGCGAACCAGTACACATGGACATCAAGAAGCCGGGCACCATCCCCGACCGCGACGGCGACAAGACCCACGGCCGCCCCGAAGGACGCAAAACCCGCTCCGGCGCCGGATACAGCTACCTCCACACCGACCTGCACGCGGGGCTGTAGCGCACGGTCGCAGCGGTGACAGCGGGCGGGGCGGGTATGCGTACGCCCCGGCGAGGGGCGGCGGAGTCGGTCGCCGACGCCGCAAGCAGCCCGCCGACACGATCACGCCGGCGGGCACGAGGAGTGTCAGCCGCCCGCGAGGAAGCCCAGGAGGTCCTGGCGAGTGATCATTCCGGCGGGCTTGCCGTCCACGAGGACGACGGCCGCGCCGGCCTTCTCCAGGACGCCCACCGCCTCGCTGACCGGCTCGCCGGAGCCCACCATCGGCAGCGGCGGCGCCATGTGCTCGCTGAGCGGGTCGTCGGCGGTGGCCTGGCCGGTGACCAGGGCCGCCAGCAGGTCGCGTTCGCCCACCGAGCCGACGACCTCGGCCGCCATCACCGGCGGCTCCTCCTTCATGACCGGGAGCTGGGACACGTCGTACTCACGCAGGATCGCGACCGCGGTGCCGACCGACTCGTGCGGATGGACGTGCACGAACTCCGGCAGCCCGTCGCCCTTGCGGGACAGCACGTCCGCGATGCGCGGTTCCTCGGTGTCGGAGCTGAGGAAGCCGTAGTCGGCCATCCAGTCGTCGTTGAAGATCTTGGACAGGTAGCCGCGGCCGCCGTCGGGCAGGAGCACGACGACGACGTCGTCCGGGCCGGCCGCGGCGGCGACGCGGAGCGCCGCCACGACCGCGAGGCCGCACGACCCGCCGACCAGCAGCGCCTCCTCGCGCGCGAGCCGCCGCGTCATCGTGAAGGAGTCCTTGTCGCTCACCGCGATGACCTCGTCGCAGATGTCCCGGTCGTAGGTCTGCGGCCAGATGTCCTCGCCGACGCCCTCGACGAGGTACGGCCGCCCGCTGCCGCCGGAGTAGACCGAGCCCTCGGGGTCGGCGCCGATGATCTTGACGCGGCCGTTCGAGATCTCCTTGAGGTAGCGGCCCGTGCCGCTGATCGTGCCGCCGGTGCCGATGCCCGCGATGAAATGCGTGATCCGGCCCTCGGTCTGCGCCCAGATCTCCGGGCCGGTCGTCTCGTAGTGGGACCGCGGGTTGTTCGGGTTGGCGTACTGGTCCGGCTTCCACCCGCCCGGGATCTCCGCGGCGAGGCGGTCGGACACGGAGTAGTACGACTCCGGGTGCTCGGGCGAGACCGCCGAGGGGCACACGACGACCTCCGCGCCGTACGCCCGCAGCACCGCGATCTTGTCGCCGGCCACCTTGTCGGGGCAGACGAACACGCAGCGGTAGCCCTTCTCCTGGGCGACGATGGCCAGACCGACACCGGTGTTGCCCGAGGTCGGCTCGACGATCGTGCCGCCCGGGCGCAGCGCGCCGGAGGCCTCCGCCGCCTCGATCATGCGGGCGGCGATGCGGTCCTTCACCGAGCCGCCCGGATTGAAGTATTCGACCTTGGCGAGCACCTGGGCACGCGCCCCGGCCGCGACCTTGCCGAGCCGGACCAGAGGGGTGTTCCCCATGAGCTCGGTCAGGGAGTTGTGCACATCCACGAGCGACGTCCTTGTCGTTCCACAACGGTTCTGCTCAGAAGGTACCCCACCCTCTCCATAATCACGTTCCGTCTGCGAACCGTCACCCAGCGCTGCTAGCCTCGACCGGCGTCCAACCGAAGGGGGTACGGCCGTGGCGCCGCACCGACGACTACTCTCCGCACTCATTCCGGCACAGATCGCCGCACTCGTACTGGGCGCGGCCGCCTGTGGCGGCTCGTCCGAGCCTTCGGCCACGGCCGACCGTCCGGCGTGGAACGACACCGCGGTCGACGCGGTCAGCCGGCCCGTGATCGGTTCGGGGTTCTCCGCGGCCACCGCGCTGCGACCGGACGGTCACCTGGAGACCGTCGTCAGCGACGTCCGCGACGGAAAGCGGCTGTGGGCACGGCCGGCCGTGATCTCCGGCCGACCGGCCGCGATGGGCGTCGCGCCGCCGGCCATCGCCGGCACGACCGGGCACATCATCGTCGCGAGCGTCGAGGCCCAGGGCCACGGCGCGGCCCTGGTGGGCCGTGACGCGCGCACCGGGGCCCAGCGCTGGACGCGCACCGTCGGCACGACCTTCGGCCCGGCCCGGTGCGGCGCGCTGCTCTGCGCGTCCGAGGAGACCGCGCGCAAGTCGGCCGCCTTCACCGTCTTGAACCCCGAGACCGGCAAGCCGGCCTGGCACATGCCGGGCGTGGCCGAGGTCGAGTGGGCGGGCCCGGGCCGCGTGGTGCTGTTCCGCATGTCGGCGCACCCGACGGTCGAGGCGCACGATCTCGCCACCGGCAAGCAGATCTGGACGTTTCCGGTCGAAACCGCTCTCGGCCGCGGGGCGAATCTCTCCGGCGGCTGGGCGTTCGGCTCGGCGGGCGACACCCTCATCGGCTACCTCGCCCCCTACCAGACGCGCTCGAACGGCCCGCTGTCCGCGTTCGGGTTCTTCTCCCTGCGGCTGGCCGACGGAAAGCAGCAGTGGGTGCGCAAGCGGCTGCTGCGGGTCTACCCCAGCGCCAACCCCGCGGTCTCACTGATCGCCCGCGAGGTCGACGACCACGACCGCTACGGCGGCTTCACCGAGCTGGACGCCCGCACCGGCCGGTCGGTGACCCGCCTCACCACGTCGGGCACGCCGAAGGCCAACTGGTGGCTCGCCTTCCCCGACAACCTCTCGGCGGTCGGCTTCCTGGCACACGACCAGCCCAGCCTCATGTACGACCTGCGCACCGGCAAGGCGATCGGCGGGCACGCGCGCGCCTGGTCGTTCTGCACCACGACGCCGGCCCCGCTGAAGATCACCGGCCAGGAGGGCTTCTACCCCATCGCCGCGCTCTGCCCGTTCGACCTGAAGAACGGCCACCGGCTCGACGCGGCGAAGGCCGTACCGCCGAGCTGGTACACCGGGGCGGTCGACGGCTGGCGGGTGTGGCGCGACGACCGCGGCGGCCTGCACGGCGTCCACGACGGCAACGGGACGAGCCCGGGCATGTACCAATAGCTTTGCTACCCCTCAGTAGGAATCGGGTCCTTCACGCAGTAACCTGCGAGTCGGGCATCCGCCCACGCACGCCCGCGAGGCGGATGCCAGGCCGAGATGAGGGAGACCCGTAATGCCTGAGGCTGTCATCGTCGCGACCGCTCGTTCCCCGATCGGACGGGCGTTCAAGGGATCGCTGAAGGATCTGCGCCCCGACGACCTCACCGCCCGCATCGTGCGCGCGGCACTGGACAAGGTGCCCGAGCTGGACCCGGCCGACATCGATGACCTGCTCCTCGGGTGCGGGCTGCCGGGCGGCGAGCAGGGGTACAACATGGCGCGCGTCGTGGCCGTGCTGCTCGGCTACGACCATGTCCCGGGCGCGACGGTCACCCGCTACTGCTCCTCCTCACTCCAGACGACGCGAATGGCCTTCCACGCGATCAAGGCGGGCGAGGCCGATGTGATCATCTCGGCCGGCGTCGAGATGGTGAGCCGGTTCGCCAAGGGCAGCAGCGACGGCCTGCCCGACACCCAGAACCCCGTGTTCGCCGAGGCACAGGCCCGTACGGTCAAGCGCGGGGAGGGCGGCCAGGCCGCCTGGCACGACCCCCGTGAGGACGACCAGGTCCCCGACGTCTACATCGCGATGGGCCAGACCGCCGAGAACGTCGCCGAGTTGCACGGCATCAGCCGGGCCGAGCAGGACGAGTTCGGCGTCCGCTCGCAGAACAACGCCGAGAAGGCGATCGATGCGGGCTTCTTCGCCCGCGAGATCACCCCGGTCGAGCTGCCCGACGGCACCGTGATCTCCCAGGACGACGGCCTGCGGCCCGGCACGACCCTGGAGAAGGTCGCACAGCTGAAGCCGTCGTTCCGCCCGGACGGCACGGTCACCGCCGGCAACTGCTGCCCGCTGAACGACGGCGCCGCCGCGGTGGTCGTGATGAGCGACACCAGGGCCGCCGAGCTGGGCCTGACCCCGATCGCCCGCATCGTCTCCTCGGGCGTCTCCGCGCTGTCCCCGGAGGTCATGGGGCTCGGACCGGTCGAGGCGTCACGCCGTGCCCTGAAGCTCGCCGGGCTCACGATCGACGACATCGACCTCGTGGAGATCAACGAGGCGTTCGCCGCCCAGGTGATCCCCTCCTACCGCCAGCTCGGCGTCGACATCGACAAGCTCAACGTCCACGGCGGGGCCATCGCGGTCGGCCACCCGTTCGGGATGACCGGCGCCCGCATCACGGGCACCCTGCTCAACGGACTGCAAAGCCGCGACCAGACGCTCGGGCTGGAGACGATGTGCGTCGGCGGCGGCCAGGGCATGGCCATGGTGTTCGAGCGCCTCAGCTGAGGGCACCCGTACGGCCCGCGCGGGTCCGCGTCTGCCCTGTAGGGGGCCGTGAACCCGCGGCGTTAAGCGTCTCGCAACACGAGCGTTAGCGGTTCGTAATGAATCGCGCACGCTCCGTTACCATTGATCTACGTGCCGTGACAGAAAGGTCGCCCCAGGGGGGTTGTGCGATGGGCATCGCTGTTGCAAAGTCGTCAACAAGATGCACGCCCAGCCAGGAGGTGCCTATGTCCTTGAACCACTCACCGGAGACGCACAAGAATCTCATCGCACGCATCCCCAAAGTCACAGGTCGTGACCTCCCCGAGTGGTTCCAAGCCATAGATGACGGCCCCTCGTTCATCCGATGCGAGGAGAGGGTCAACTGGCTCGCGGACGAGCACGGCCTCTCCCATGGTTATGCCGTCGCCCTCGTGCACGAGCACGAGCTGCACAGGCGAGCCGCTCGCTACTAGTATCGCTTCGTGGATCCGAGCCGGGCGCGCGACTTCGCCCGTGAACACCATCGGGCGATCATGGTCACGCGCCATGCGGACGGCCGCCCGCAGACGTCACCCGTCCTGTGCGCGGTCGACGACGCCGGACGCCTGATCGTCAGCACCCGCGAGACCGCAGCCAAGACCCGCAACCTGCTCCGCGATCCCCATGTGACGTTCTGCCTGATCAGCGACGCCTTCTTCGGTGAGTGGGTCCAGATCGACGGCGAGGCCGAGATCGTACGCCTGCCCGAGGCCATGGAGCCGCTCATCGACTACTACCGGATGATCTCCGGTGAGCATCCGGACTGGGATGACTACCGCGCGGCCATGAACCGCGAACGCCGCGTGCTGATCCGCGTGAAGATCACGCACGCCGGCCCCGACGTCCACGGCTGACGACCTGTGACGCCCCCGCGTGGCCCGCGGGGGCGTTTCGTCGCCGCCGACCCGAGCCGGGTCAGGCGGCGTCGATCCGTATCGCGGTGGCCGCCAGCGTGACGTACGGCATCGTGAAGCCGCCGCCGATCTCGTCGATCGCGGCCCCGACGTGGTCCAGCACCTCCGCCAGCCTGTCCGGCGGGAGCCGGGTGAGGGCGCCGGTGGTGGGCAGATGATCCAGCCACTCGTCGCGGGTGTAGGACTGCTCCCAGTCGAACCGCCACTGCTCCGGCTCGCCGAATCCGCCCGCCCGCCGGATCCCGTCCGCGGCGGTGGCGAACATCGTCTGGTAGATCTCCAGAGCGGTCCCGGCCGGCGCCCGCCGGTTCAGCGGCGAGTCGGGCGCCACCCGCCGGTAGACCGTCGCGAAGGCCTCCGTGACCTCGGGCGGGGCGTCGAACGCGTGCCCGAACACGAGGAGCCGGCCGCCGGGCCGCAGCACGTGCGCCGCCTTGGCC
>NZ_JBHLZP010000128.1:0-17664 GCF_042429965.1 Actinoallomurus acaciae | reverse complement strand
CGCCGCCCAAGGTCCGCACACCGCCCTGGTCGGCGGCTCGGTGCGGCTGACGTACGCCGCTCTCGACGCGCGCGCCGACCGGCTCGCCCGCGGCCTGCTGCGGCTCGGGGTGGCGCGCGGTGAGCGGGTGGTCGTGCACCTGCCCAACATCGTGGAGTTCGTGGTGACCACGTACGCGCTGCTGCGGATCGGGGCACTGCCGGTGTACGCGCTGCCCGCCCACCGGGAGACCGAGATCGCCTATCTGTGCGCGTTCGCCGAGGTCGTCGCGTACGCCGCTCCCGACCGGCACCTCGGCTTCGACCACCGGGAGCTGGCGCGTACGGTCGCCGCGCGCCCCTGCGTGCGGCTGCGGCACGTGCTCATCGCCGGTGAGGCGGAGGAGTTCACCGCCCTGGCCGACGTCGAGGCGGCGGGCACGGGCGACGGGCCGCTGCCGTACGTGCCCGCCGACGACGTCGCCCTGTTCCTGCTCTCCGGCGGTACGACCGGGCGGCCCAAGCTCATCCCCCGCACCCACGACGACTACGCCTACAACGCCCGCGCCGCCGCCAGGGTGTGCGGCTTCGGTCCCGGCGCGGTCTACCTCGCCGCGCTGCCCGCCGCCCACAACTTCGCGCTCGCCTGCCCGGGCGTGCTCGGCACGCTCGCCGTCGGCGGCACCGTCGTCCTCGCCTCCGACCCCAGCCCCGCCGAGGCGCTCCCGCTCATCGCCGAGGAGGGCGTCACCGCCACGGCCCTCGTGCCCTCGCTCGCGCGGCTGTGGATGGATGCCGTGACCTGGCTGCCGGAGGACCTGTCCAGCCTGCGGCTGCTCCAGGTCGGCGGTGCGCGGCTCGACCCGCCCACCGCCGCCCGCGTGCGCCCGGTGTTCGGATGCGCGCTCCAGCAGGTGTTCGGAATGGCGGAGGGGCTGGTGAACCTCACCCGGCTCGACGACCCGGACGACCTCGTGTTCACCACGCAGGGGCGGCCGATGTCCCCGGGCGATGAGATCCGGATCGTGGACGAGGACGGCCGCGAGGTGCCGCCCGGCGCCGTCGGGCAACTCCTCACGCGCGGGCCGTACACCCTGCGTGGGTACTATCGGGCGCCCGAACACAACGCCCGCTCGTTCGTCGACGGCTGGTACCGCACGGGCGACCTCGTCCGCGCGCTCCCCAGCGGCCACCTCGTGGTGGAGGGCCGGGCGACGGACGTCGTCAACCGGGCCGGGGACAAGGTGCCGGTCGAGGAGGTCGAGGAGCATCTGGCCGCTCACCCGGCGGTACGGGAGGCGGCCGTCGTCGGGGAACCGGACTCGACCCTGGGCGAGCGGACCCGCGCGTACGTCGTCGGCGTGCCCGGCGTGGAGCGGCCCGGCCTGCGCGAACTCGCGGACTTCCTGCGGGGACGGGGCCTGGCCGCGTTCAAGGTTCCGGATCGGCTGTGCTTCGTCCCGGCCCTTCCCCTGACGGCCATCGGCAAGGTGGATCGCAGGGCGCTGGCCGAGGGGACCGCGTCGACCGCCGGATCCGCGCCCGCGGGCGAGGCGGTTACGCCAGGTCGGCCTCGAGGGTGACGGCCGGGTCCGCGCCCGCGGCGACCGCTGCCTGGAAGGCGGCCATGACCTCCCGGTCGCGCTCGTCGCCGGTCCGTCCCGCCTTCCAGTACGCGGCCGCCCTGAGCGCCGGACCGCGCTCGTCCACCAGGTGACGGCGCAGGGTATGTACCACCTCGGCCTCGGCCGCCACGTCGACGTCCATCTCACGTACGGCCGGATCGAAACGGCGGACGGTGCAGGCGCGCAGGGTCGGCGGCACCGCGCCCTCGGCGTAGGCGGGCATGCCATCGGGCCCGGCCGTCGGCAGGTCCGGACGGTCGCGGCCGGGCGGCGGAAGCATCAACTTTTACCCGCCGGCTCAACCTCGAGAAGATCGCGGCCCTCAGGCCCGATCTCATCGTCGGGGTCGACGTCGCCTGCAACACCGACGACCGTGCCAAGCCGACCGCGATCGCCCTCACCGCGATCGCGCAGACGTGGTCGACCAGAACACGGCGCTCACGGCTCTGGAGCAGAGCTTCACCGCGAGGGCGGCCGCTACCGGTGGGACATCCTCCAGGGCGGCTTCGACCAGGGAAGGTTCTGGCTGTACGGCACCAAGAGCGATGCCGGGGCCATCCTCGCGGCCTCCGGCGTACGGTTCGGCAAGGCGAGCGCCGACAACGGCACGAGCACCCGCGAGCCTCGACCGCTATCGGACCGACGCCCGATGACCACGCCCACGCCCACGCCCAATCAGATCAGCGCCGTGTTCCGACAAGTCGCGACACCAGGGCGATGAACTGACGCCGCTGCGCGGCCGTCAGAGGCGCGAGGAACTCGTCCTGAATGCCGTCGATGACTTTGTCGAGTTCGAGAAGCCGTGCGACGCCTTCCGCCGTGATCGTGACGATGTTTCGGCGTTTGTGCTCAGGATCGACTGTGCGCTCGACCAGCTCGCGCGACTCGAGTTCGATCAGGGCGGCGGTCACATCGCTGCGATCGATCCCGGTCTTCCGACCGAGCTCGGCCTGACTCGCGGGCCCCCACTCCTCCAGCGCGGCGAGGAGTCGGTAATGGTAGCTGCGCAGGCCGCTGCCATGGGCCTCGAAACCCGCGCTGAGCAGCCCTGAGGACCGTGTGTACGCCCGGCTGACCAGCCAGGTCGCGCGTCCTTCGAGCCGGGTCGGAGCGCGGCCGGTGTCGTGGTGAGGGGTGGGCACGCGTCAAGCGTACCAATTGTGGGTCGTGCCAACACTCGCTATGTTGGTTCGACCAACATTGATGCCTCGCACCCACCACCAAGGAGATCTGACCGTGAACACGTCACCGAAGAATGGACCCGAACGCGTTCTCGTCGTCGGCCGCAGCCCCAGTGTGCTCGTCGCCACCGTCGGCATCCTGCGAGCCAAGGGCTACTCCGCGGACGCGACGAACCAGTTCGACGAGGTCCTCGATGACTACGACGTCACCGATCTCGACGTTCTGGTCTTCGGCGGTATGGTCCCCGCCGATACAAAGCAACAACTGCGCGCGGACATCTCCGAACGCAACCCGCGCGTGACCTTTGTCCAGGGGCTCGCCGGGATCGCCGGCCTCATCGCCGCCCAGGTGCAGGCCGCCACCTCGGCCGAAGCCCCCGACAGCGGCGAAGTCGGCTACGACGCCGCACAGCGCGCGATACGACTCACGCTCAACGATCCCGCACCCGTCATCGCCGAGGCATGGTGGCACACGTCCTTCGTACCCCCGGAGCCCAAAAGCGCATCGACGCGCGTCTTCGACGGCCGACTCGACGCGGGCTCTCACATCATCCCGCTTCCGGATCAGGTGCCGTCCGAAGCGTCCTTCGCCGGTGTCACCGTCGGCTCGTTCACCCGCGTGTTCACCGTCGGCGCCATGCCCGATGCCGTCACGCGGCTGGCACCGACCTCGGTCACCGACAATCGACTTCCCCAGGTCGGTCAGGTCACGACGAGCAGCGACGACCGGTAAGGCGAGCACGGTCGGCCTTGGCTCTCGCCCGGAGTCGCGGGCATCGTCCATGCCTCGGCCTCAGGCCTCTCCCGAGTCGTCGGCGGTCGCGAAGCCGAGGGCCGCGTACAGCGCTCCGTGCACCTGAGCGGCGCCCCGTAGGCTGACCGGGTCCTGGGCCCGCCGCGCCCGGCTCGGGCGTCAGGGTCGCGCCGATGACGTGGGCGGTAGGTGCCTCGTCGATCAGTGTGCGGTAGCCGTTGGGAGAGCGCAGGCACGTTGGGCCTGGGCCGGAACCGGCTCCGGACCAGTCCTTCACCGAGGAGGCACTGCTGCCCGCGTCCGCGCCTGCTACGAACGTCAACAGCGATGACGTCGAACTTCCAGGAATCAGCGATTGAGCGACGGGGTTGTCCCGATCGGCGCCGTGCTGCGCCATGCGTGCGATGCGGTGATCAACCGTACGGCCCGGAACGGACCACAGAGGAGACATCACCGATGGTCAGTGTCAGCGTGGAGACGCCGGAACAGACCGAAGAGCGTCTGCGCCAGGTGATCGCCCAGGCCGACGTCCTCGTACACGACGGCGTCTGGTGCTTCGAAGAGTCTCCCATCGACCAGCCGCCGGCGCTCACCGGCGACACGTTGGCCGTGGTCCGCGACGACCAGAGCTGGAGCCGTCTGGTCCCGCTGACCCCGGAGCATGAACACGTCGAACGTTTCGGGGTCTTCTCCTTTCACTTTCCCGCCGAGATCGACAACAGCGGGTTCGTCGGCTGGTTGGCCGGCCGGCTCAAGGTGAGGCTGGGGACCGGGGTGTTCGTCATCTGCGGGAGCAACCGCGCCCGCGGCGGAATCTATGACCATTGGGGTTGCCCGATCGACCTGCTCGACGAAGCCGTCGCCGTCGTCAAGGCACTGCGCGCCCGCTGACCTGTGACCCCGGCCGACCTTGGTCCATCAACCGTTGAGCTGGAGCAACGCGACGGGCCGCCCGGTCCCAGCCGAACCGGCTTCGGCGTCGCGGCCGGTCGTCGGCGGCAGATCATCGCCGGGCGGGCGCGGCCGGGCTGCCGGCACGCTGGACGGCGAGGGCGATCGCGCCCAGGAGTTCGGCCCGGTTCTCCAGGGTCCCCGTGGTCACGGTCATCGCGCGGGCCACCCCCGGCTGGGCGTAGCGCGCGATGACCTCGCGGATGCCGTCGGTGAGGGCGCCGTCCGGCCGGCTGAGCTCACCGCCGACGATGACCACCTCGGGGTTGAGCACGTTGCACATGTCGGCCAGCGACCGGCCGATCGTACGTCCGGCGTCGCCGACGACACGGACGGCTCCGGAGTCTCCCGCGTCGAGCAGCCGGACCACGTCGGCGATCGTGAGCGGATGCGCGTGCATCGGTTGCAGGGCGGCGATGATGCGCGGGGTCGAGACCAGCGTCTCCAGGCATCCGCGGCTTCCGCATCGGCACAGCAGCCCGTTCGCCTCGACCTGTACATGGCCCAGTTCGCCGGCGTAGCCGCTGGTGCCCCGGTACAGGCGCCCGTCGAAGATCAGTCCGGCGCCGACGCCGGTGGAGACCTTGACGAAGATCAGGTCGCGGACACCGGCCCCCGCTCCGTACGTCACCTCGCCGAGGGCGCCGAGGTTGACGGCGTTGTCGGAGAACACCGGCCGGTGGATGCGCTCTGCCAGGCCGTCCGCCGGATCCAGGTCGACCCATCCGGGCAGGATGTTGTTGACCACCACCCGTCCGGTGTGCCGGTCGAGCGGGGCGGGCAGGCCGACGATGACGTTGCGTACGTCGTCGTCCGTGTGGCCTATTTCGCGTAGAACAGCGCTGAATTCGCCCGCAGCGGTGTCGAGCGCCGCGGCCACGGAGTTGTCCACCGCGAGCCGTACGTGGCGCTCGGCGACGACGTCGCCGGACAGCGTCGCCGCGGCGACCCGGAGGTCGCCGTGCCCGAAGGCCATGCCGACGACGAGGCCCGCCGACTCGGTCAGCGCCAGCCGAACCGGCGGCCGGCCCGGACCCGTTCCCGTGCGCGGCGCGTCGGCCGCGGGCAGCTCGCGCAGGACGCCGTCGTCGATGAGCCGTGCGACCAGCGTGGCCACCGTCGCGCGTGACAGCTCGGTGATGCGCTCCAGGTCCGCGCGCGTGACCGGGCCCTGCTCACGCACCGCCGCGATCACGCGGTCGAGGTTGTACGCACGGTGCGACCTGGACCGCGCCTTCGCTGGGCTCATGGCATCCTCACCGCACACTTGCTCTCATCGATTCTGCCGCGTTCTCCGCATAATACGGCCAGATTTGGCACTGCTCAGTCCATTGACATGACAGAAATGGCGTTTTAACTTCGCGGAAATCCCCCACCATGCGCGCAGCCGAGGACCGGAGAAGCCCGACCCCTGAGGAGGGTCCATGAGCAGATCGGCACGAAGATCTTTTCGGCGTACGGCAGTCGCCTGCGCGCTCGCCCTCACCCTTCCGGCGAGCCTGGCGTTCGCCTCACAGCCGGCCGGCGCCACGGCGCCCACGGCCGGCACCACGGTGACCGTGGGCGCCGACGGCGGTTACACCATCGACACCGCCGGGCCGCGCTACCACTTCGCCGGTTCGGTCGGCGCCCCCGTCGGCAACGTCAGGCACGCGACGGGCCGGGACGGCGTCGGCGCCTACCACGAGACCGACTTCGACTACTCGGCCGGCGGAGTCGCGCGCAGCAGCGGCATCCGGGCCTACGACCGCAGTCCGGTGGTGCTCTTCAGCACGACGTACCGGCAGGCGGCGGCCAACGCCTACCCGTTCCCGGCGCTGTCGGGCCGGCCCTCGCTGCCGCACACCGAGACCTTCGCCGGCTGCTTCGCCAACCGGCAGTTCGACGCCCAGGGGGACGCGGGCTTCAGCCCGTACCTGGCGTTCGACGCCTCCGGCAGCGGCTACCTGCTCTCCCCCGCCTCGAACTTCACCACCGCCGTCACCAAGTACGACGCCGCGGGCGCGCTGACCAGCGGCATCTCCTCGGGTGTCGGCAGCCTGCCGGCCGGGTTCACCCAGCGCACCGTGCTCGCGTTCGGGCACGGGATCAACAACGTGTACGGCACCTGGGGCAACGCCCTCACCGGCCTGTCCGGCAAGCACCGTCCGTCGCAGGACGCGACGAACACGCTCGCCAAGCTCGGCTACTGGACCGACAACGGCGCCACCTATTACTACGACTACGACAAGAACCTCGGCTACGCGGGCACGTTGCAGGCGGTCCGCGACGACTGGAAGGCCAAGGGCCTGCCGATGGGGAACCTCCAGCTGGACAGCTGGTTCTACCCCAAGGGCCCGAACGCCGTCTGGGACGACAACCCCGACGGCGAGTACCGCTACGAGGCGGACAAGACGCTGTTCCCCGACGGGCTCAAGGCGTTCCAGAAGAGCATCGGCGTGCCCATGATCACGCACGCGCGATGGATCGACCCGTCCAGCCCGTACCACCAGGAATACCAGATGTCCGGGAACGTGATCACCGACCCGGCATTCTGGAACGACCGGATGAAGTACCTCAAGGCGTCCGGGGTCGACACCTTCGAGCAGGACTGGCTGTGCTCGCACGCGCAGCCCGACTTCAACCTCACCGACCGCGCCGCCTTCCTCGACAACATGGCCAAGGCCGCCGCGGCGAACGGGCTCGACATCCAGTACTGCATGCCGCTGCCCCAGGACTTCCTGCAGAGCACCCTCTATGACAGCGTGACCAACAGCCGGGTCTCGAACGACCGGTTCGAGCGCTCCAAGTGGGACTCCTTCCTTTACGCCTCACGCCTGGCCGGTGCCCTCGGCGTCTGGCCCTGGGCGGACGTGGCGATGAGCACGGAGACCCAGAACCTGCTGCTGCAGAACCTGTCCGCGGGTCCGGTCGGCGTCGGCGACCCGGTCGGCAAGGAGAGCGCCGACAACCTCAACAAGGTGGCCGAGGCGGACGGCACGATCGTCAAGCCGGACACCCCGATCGTCCCCGACGACGCGACGTACGTCCGCGACGCCGCCCAGCCCGGCGGCGCCATGGTCGCGACGACCGGCAGCCGGCACGGTTCGCTGTCCGCCGGCTACGTCTTCGCCTACGCCCGCTCCGTCCCGACGCCGAAGCCGGACACGACCTATGAGGCGGAGGACGCCACGTTGTCCGGGCCCGTCGTCGGTACCGACCACTCCGGCTACACCGGCCGCGGTTTCGCCGACTACCAGCACGACTCCGGCGACTACGTGCAGTGGAACGTCGACGTGCCGTCCGACGGCACGTACACGCTGCTGTTCCGGTACGCCAACGGCGGTTTCGGGCCCCGGCCCCTCGCGGTCTCGGTGGACGGCGGCACCGCGTCCACGCAGCCGTTCGACACGACCGGCGACTGGGACACGTGGTCGGCGCAGCCGGTCGTGGTCACCCTGTCCGCCGGCCGGCACACCGTACGGGCGACCACGACGGGTTCCAACGGCCCGAACATGGACAACCTCGGCATCAGCGCCGGCAAGATCACCATCCCGACGACCGAGGACGCCTCCTTCCGGCCCGCCGAACTCGGCGTCACCGGCAAGGCGTACCTGTACGACTACTTCGCCGGCACCGGCAAGGTGGTCGACGCCGCCTCCGCCTACACCGCCGAGGTGACCCGCGACGGGTCCTACTTCCAGGTGGTCCCGGTGGGCAGGTCGGGCATCGCGTTCCTCGGCGACGCGGGCAAGTTCGTGTCCCTGGGCAGCCAGCGGATCCGGTCGCTGTCGGACAACGGCGCGGTCCACGCCACGGTCGCGTTCGCCCACGGGGACGGCCCGGTCACGCTGCACGGGTACTCCCCGACACCGGTGTCGGCGTCCGCGTCGGGCGGCAGCGCCGGCAAGGTCGCCTACGACCCCGCCACCCACCTGTTCTCGGTGCGCGTCAGCCCCGGCCACGGCGCCACCGTGGCGGTCACCCTGACCCGACGCTGATCACCACGGCCGGTCTTCACCCCACCCACCTCGGCGGGCAGGGGTGAAGACCGGCCGTCGCCGGTCACAGGGTCTCAGCCGCGCAGGGCGCCGATCAGGGACTTGGTGTCGGCGGTGCCCATCCGGACGAACAGGGGCAGTGTGCCCAGGTCCGCCGGGTAGGCCTTCAGGTCGCCGTGCACGACCCTGCCGCGGGCCACGTCGTACCAGGCGCCCGGCGGGAGGTGAACGTCGCGGCTCGTGCCCGTCGACAGGAGCGGCGCGGCCAGCAGCGAGTCGCCCAGGAGCCACTCGTCGCCGACCGTGTACGACGCCTGGTCCGACGGGAAGTCGAAGAACAGCGGCTGCATGATCGGGTCACCCGTCCTCAGCGTTCGCCGCACCTGCCGCTGGATGTACGGCGCGAGGCGCTGGTGCACGTCCAGGGCCTTCGCGTACAGCTTCGCCGTATCGGCGTCGTAGTCGACCCACTTCTTGTTCACGTAGTCATAGACGCGGACCGGCGACGTGGAGGAGTAGACGAGCGGCATCGCCGCGGCCGCCTGCGCCCACCGGATGAGGACCTCCTTCGACGGCGGAGGCTGCCCCTCCGAGCCGCCGACCATGTCGGTCTCCACGAACGGGTAGCCGATGGTGGAGATCGCCAGGCTCTGGTGGATCGCCGCCTGGAGCGACTTCCAGTCGGTGCCCTTGTCGATCTCACGGGTCACGAAGCCGTACTTCTGCGACCCGGTCCAGTGGATTCGCACGCCGACGCCCTGCTGGTCGAACCCGTCGGTGAGCTGGGCGCCCAGCTTCACGTAGTCGTTCGCGGTGTAGCCGGACGCGGGGGCGCACGTCTCGTCGTAGAAGCGGGTGTCGAACTTGAAGCCGTCCACGCCGTACTTCTGCTGGAGCGCCTGGAGCTGGCCGGTGTACCAGGCGCGGGCGTCGGGGTTGCCCAGGTCGACGATGCCGGCCTTGCCGTTCCACCACTCGACCGTGCAGGGCTTGGACGGGTCGTCCTTGGACTTGAGCAGGTATCCCTTGTCGGCGGCGACCTTGTAGTTGTCGGCGTCGAGATTGATCCACAGGGTCACCCAGAGGCCGAACTCGTAGCCCAGGTCGTGCACCTCGTCCGACATGGCCTTCGGGTCGGGGAACTTGCCGTTGAAGGTGAAGTCGCCGTAGTGGCTCATCCAGCCGTCGTCGAGCGACATCGTGTGGCCGGGCACCCCGGCGTCGTGCAGGCGGTGGACGTAGTCCAGGAAGCTCGCCTGGTCGACGTTCGTGTAGAACTGCGCCCAGGAGTTCCACAGCGGGGTCTCGTACTGGTACGGCTCGGCGTCGCTCTTGGCCGGCTTGCCGGTGATGCCGATGTAGTCGTCGTAGACCGCCTTGGGGGTCCTCTCCACGAAGACGGTGGCGGTGAGGCTCGGCGTCCCGGTCACCTCCATGCCGGCGACGCCGGGGGTGTCCTTGCCGAGGGAGACCTTCATCAGGTTCTGCGTGTCGAACCAGATGCCGGCCGCCGACTGGGTGAACCAGAACGGGTCCACCATCTGGTACGACGCGGGCCCGAACGCGTCGTCGGCGACCTTGCCCGAGTCGAGCGGCCAGGGCTGGTCGGTGTACGGGCCGCCGGCGTCGGTGCTCGCCTCGCCGTGGCCGTACCAGTGCCCGGCGGAGCCCATGGCGAAGTGCATGCCGGTGGAGTCCGGCGTCGCCCCCTGGACCGCGCTCTTCAGTTCGTAACGGTCGGCGGACGGGGTGATCCTCACCGCCAGCGTGGCCGCGGCGTCGGTCGTGCCCACCTGAAGGGTCAGCACGCCGTGGGACCAGGCCGACCTGCGCACGCCGGTGGCGGTGACCCGGCCGTTCGGACCGGTGAAGTCGAGGGCGTCGGTGTTCGTGGTGGCCAGCACCGTACGGCCGGCGCGGCGGGTCGTGATCTGGAACTTCCGCTTGGCCACGACCACCTGGTAGGCGGGCGTGGTCAGCGTGACGGTGCTCGCGTCGTCGCGATACTTCACGGCGGGTGTGGCGGAGGCCGAACCCGCGGTGAGGGAGGTCGCGACGAGCACGAGGGCGGCGAGAGGGGGGAACAGTCGGCGGGATCTCAGCGCGATCACCTCGCGTGGTCGTGGAGCCGAATGGGAGCCGGGTCGGCGAGCGGTCCGGCGGGCTCCCCGTCGGACTGCTCATTCTTGCGCACTACTGCGGGATACTGCGCATAAACGAGCGACACGTCAAGATCCTCCCCACGATGACCCCGGCCGACGACCGGCCGAGAAGCGCCGCGTGGTGGCGGTCGCCGGGCCCTACCGGTCCCCGAGGGCCTTCCGGCGGGCGCGGTAGCAGCGCGGCAGGAGGGGGCACAGCCAGCGGACCGGCGGCGGGAAGTTCCCCATCAGGTGGTCATAGCCGGCCGGGCGGTCCGGGTCCTCCAGGAGGCCGAGTACCAGGTCGGGGCCGGACTTGGGCGCGCCGTCGACGATGGCCTCGCGCAGCCGGGTGATCTCCTCGTCCGGGACCTGGGGCATCAGGTCGACCAGGGCCGGCTCCTCCGCGTCGAGGTGGTGCAGGAGGAGGTCGCGCACCTTCGCGGCGGCCGTCGTGCCGCGGGCCACGGCGTCGCCGGCGGAGCCCGACGCGAGGGCGTCGACGACCTCGGTGAGGCCCTGAAGCTCTCCGTCCAGCGCGTGGTGCTCGGCGGTCAGCCCGTCGAGCGCGGCGATGGCGTCGGGGAACCGCTCGCGCAGCACCGGCCAGAACTGCTCGTCCTCGCTGGCGTGATGGTGGTGAACGAAGGCCACCAGCCGGCGGGCGGTGCCGACCAGGGCCTTGGTGCCGACCGGCTCGCCGGCCGCCCGGCGGGCGAAGGCGTCCGCCGTGAGCTCCGCGCCCCGGCGCATGATCGTGTGGACCGCGATCAGCTCGTCGTACATCTGCGAACCTTCGGTCCGCACCGCTGGTGCCGTCATGAGGTGCTCCGGTTTTCCGTACCACTCGCCTCTCCGTGACCGCGCGGCGGCCGAGACCCGCCGCGAGCCGATCGCGGCGGCGCGGGCAGCGCGCTGCCCGTCCATGAGAACGCCGGTGAGCTGTGGGAACAGCTCACCGGCCGCTATCGCGACGCGCTGCGCGCGGTGGCCGCGCACCTGCACGGCCTCGGCTCGCTCCGCGAGGGAATCACGATCGATCGATGCGCCGGCCTGCTGTGGTTCTGCTTCGGCCCGCAGGCATGGCGCACCCCCGTCGGCGACTGCGACTGGACCTGGGACGACGCCGAGGCACAGCTCCTCTTCACGGCCGCCAGGCTGGTGCTGGCCTGACGCGCGGGTCCCCGCGCGCCGGGCCTGCCGGTCGGGGTCGCCTCACCGGCGGGCGTAGTGGGCGATGATCACGCCCTTGGGGGTCGTGACGCTGCCGGTCAGCTCGAACTCGGTCAGCGGGGCCGGGCCGTCGAACAGCCGTTTGCCCTCGCCCAGGGTCAGTGGGTGGATCAGCAGCGTGTACCGGTCGATCAGGCCGGCGGCGTGCAGGCTTCGGACCAGCGACGCGCTGCCGTTGATCGACAGGTCGTCGCCCGGCCGGGCCTTCAGCTCGGCCACCGTGTCGGCGGCCTCGCCGCGCAGCAGGATCGAGTTCTGCCAGGCGTCCGCGTTCTCGAGAGTCCTCGACACGACGTACTTCGTGGCCGCGTTCATGTGCGTGGTGAACGGGTTGCCGTCGGTCGCACGCCCCCACGCGGTGATGAAGTCCTGCCAGGTCGCGCGGCCGAACAGCATGTCTCCGGGCCTGGCCATGCCCTTGGCCAGTTCCCGGCCCATCACCTCGTCGTTGTACCGCAGGCCCCAGCCCCCGTGGGCGAAGCCGCCGCTGGTGTCCTCGTCCGGGCGGCCGAGGCCCTGAACCACTCCATCGAGGGTGACGAACATCGTGGCCGTGATCGAACGCATCGACCTGGTCCTTTCCCTGTGGCGGGCCGGCCTGCCGCGGCCCGGTCACTCTCTACACGAACGACCTCCGGCGAAATCGACAGCCTTGTTCGCGTATACGTGCGGGCGCCCCGCCCCTGTCCGGTTCGTGCCGGACAGGGGCGGGGCGGGTGAGTCAGTCGGACAGGCCCAGGTCGCGGGCGTCCTCGCGCAGTTCCGGAGCGCCCTCGACGCCCGCGCTCTCCAGCTCGTGCGCCAGTTCCTCCAGTTCCGCGCCGCCCGCCATCTCCGCGGTCAGCTCGGCGAGGGTGATGTCCTCCTTGGTGTGGTACCCGAGGGTGCGACCGCGCTTGAGCAGCAGGAACCGGTCCCCCACCGGGTACGCGTGGTGGGGGTTGTGGGAGATGAAGATGACGCCGAGGCCGCGTTCGCGCGCCTGGGCGATGTAGCGCAGCACGACGCCCGCCTGCTTGACGCCCAGCGCGGCGGTCGGCTCGTCCAGGATCAGCACCTTCGCGCCGAAGTACACCGCGCGGGAGATCGCGACGCACTGGCGCTCGCCGCCCGACAGCGTGCCGATCGGCTGGTCGACGTCGCGCAGGTCGATCCCCATGTCGAGGAGCTCCCGTTTGGCCGTCGACCGCATGAACGGGATGTCGAGCCGCTTGAACGGGGCCGCGCCCCTGCGCTTCTCCGAGCCGAGGAAGAAGTTGCGCCACACCGGCATGAGCGGCACGACGGCCAGATCCTGGTAGACCGTCGCGATGCCGCGTTCGAGCGCCTCGCGGGGCGAGCCGAACGTCACCTTCTCCCCCTCGACCCGGAACACGCCCTCGTCGTGCCGGTGCAGGCCGGCGACGATCTTGATGAGGGTGGACTTGCCCGCGCCGTTGTCGCCGAGCACACAGGTGATCTCGCCCGCGCTCACCTCCAGGTCGATGTCGCGCAGCGCGATGATGTTGCCGTACCGCTTGCCGACGCCCTCCAACTGCACCAACGCGGTCATTTCCCCGCCTCCGCCCGGCGCCGTACGACGAGGTTCACCACGGTGGCGGCGAGCAGCATCGCACCGAGGAAGAACTTGAACCAGTCCGGGTTCCACTCGGCGTACACGATGCCGTTGCTCGTCATGCCCCAGATGAAGGCCCCGATGGCCGCGCCGATCGCCGAGCCGTACCCGCCGGTCAGCAGGCAGCCGCCGACGACCGCGCAGATGATGTAGAAGAACTCGTTGCCGACGCCCTCACCGGACTGCACGGACTTGAAGTTGAACAGGATGTGCATCCCGTAGAACCACGCCGTGAAGGACACGCCCATGAACAGGGCGATCTTCGTACGGGTGACCGGCACGCCGACCGCGCGGGCGCTGGCGGCCGACCCGCCGACCGCGAAGATCCAGTTGCCCGACCGGGTGCGCAGCAGCAGCCACGTCGCGACGGCCACGAACACGATCCACCACAGCACGCTGATGTTCACCTGGACGCCGCCGATCGTGAAATCTCGGGCGAACACGGCGCGGGCCTGGGAGAACCCGTCCATGTCCTCGATCGACGGCGTCGCGACGTTGTGCGTGATCAGTTTGGTGAAGCCCAGGTTGAGGCCGGCCAGCATGAAGAAGGTGCCGAGCGTCACGATGAAGCTCGGCAGCCCGGTCTTGACGTACAGCAGGCCGTTGAGGAAGCCGAGCGCGAGGGTCACCACGAGGGAGACCACCACGCCCACCCAGACGTTCAGCGTGAGCTCGTAGCTGAACATCGACGCGATCAGCGCCGAGGAGGTGACCATCACCCCCGCGGACAGGTCGAACTCCCCGCCGATCATCAGCAGCGACACCGACACGGCCATGATGCCCATCGACGCGCTGGAGTACAGCACGGTCGAGAACGATGACGCGCGCAGGAAGGCGTCGGCGACCAGGGAGAAGAAGACGAACAAGACGATGGCGCCGATGAGGGAGCCGATCTCCGGCCGGCCCAGCAGCTTGCGGAACGACGAGCGGGCCGCGAGGCGCTCGTCCACGGCGGGCGCGGACGGTGCGATGGTCATGGGTCTCCCGTCCTTATCGGGTGCCTCGGTCCGCATACGGCGCCACGGCGTCCGCGTTGGACTTGTCGACGATCGCCGGCCCGGTGAGCACCGGCTGGCCGCCGCCGAGGATGTCGCCGTTGCGCTTGTACAGCCACAGCTCGTCGATGGCCTCATAGCCCTGCAGGTACGGCTGCTGGTCGACCGCGAACTGGATGCGGCCGTCCTTGATCGCCGACACCAGGTCCTTGTTCATGTCGAACGTGGCGACCTTGGCCTTGCTCCCGCTGTCCTTGGCGGCGTCGACGGCGGTCAGCGCGATCTGGGCGTTCAGGGCCAGGATGCCGTCGATGCCCTTGTCCGCCTGGAGCTTGGCGGTCACCGCCGACTTCACCTGCGGCATGTTCGCGCCCTGCACGAAGAGGTTCTGCATCTGGCCGGAGAAGGTCTTCTTCGCGCCGGCGCAACGGTCCTCCAGGCCGACGTTGCCCTGCTCGTGGATCAGGCAGACCGCCTTCTTGATCCCGGCCTTGTTGAGCTGCTCACCGGCCGCCTGGCCGGCGATGTTCTCGTCCTGGCCGAAGTGGGCGAGCGCACCGAACTTGGCGGACTCCTCCGCGCCGGAGTTGATCGTCACGACCGGGATCTTGGCCGCGACGGCCTTGGCGACGACGTCCTTGAGCGCGTCCGGCTTGGCCAGGGTGACGACGAGACCGTCGACGTGCTGGTCGATGTAGGACTGCACGAGCTGCGCCTGCTTGCCGCCATCCGGGTCCGCGGCGTACAGGAACTGCACGTTGTCCTTTGCGGAGGCCGACTGCGCACCCTTCTGCACGATGTCCCAGAACGCGTCGCCCTGAGCCGAGTGCGTGACCATGGCGATCTTGAGCCGGGGACCGCCGCTGCCGCTCAGTGCCTTGGTCGCCTGTTCGTCGGCCTTCTTCCCGCCCGAACTGCTGCACGCGCTCAGCGCCATCAGCCCGGCCAGGGCCGCGGCGATCACCATCCGCTTCATGATCTCTCGGTCTCCTCTCGGGGGCACGCACCTCACAGGGCCGGAGCCACGGTGCGGTCCGGCCGCTGGTGGCGGTGAGGCTACCGGCTCGGCCGGGGCCCGGACCGGCGCAGACCGTCTCTGTTCGGTTACGAGGGACTGATTGGATCTAACGAAATATTTCGGACGGAGGCGATGAGGCCGTGGAGGATGAGGCGACGCGCCACCGTCTGCGCGCCGGGTTCGACCGGGCGGCGGAGGACTACCAGCGCACCCGGCCGGTCTGCCCGGACCGGCTGTTCGACGACCTGATCGACCGGGCCGCTCTCCGGCCGGGCGACCGGGTGGTCGAGATCGGCTGCGGTACGGGGCAGGCGACCGTGCCGCTCGCCCGGCGCGGGCTGGCCGTCACCGCCGTCGAGCCGGGCGCCGGACTGGCCGCCGTCGCCCGCCGGCGGCTCGCCGGATTCCCCGCCGCCGAGGTGGTGACCCGCTCCTTCGAGGACTGGCGGCCGAAGGGCGCCCCGGCCGACGCGGTGGTGGCCGTCAACTCCCTGCACTGGATCGACCCGGCGCTTCGTTACTCCAAGCCCCATGAGCTGCTGCGGCCCGGCGGCGCCATGGTCGTGGCCGAATGCCGGTGGGCACGGCCCGCGGACGCCGACCCCTTCTGGACGGACGTGCAGGAGGACTACCGGGCCGTGGGGTTCGAGGGCGACCCGCCGCCGCCTCCCGAACGGATCGGCCCGTGGCACCTCCCGCCCGAGGCCCGGGGGCTCTTCGAAGAGACGGCGAGCCTGCGCTACCCCTTCCAGGTCCGCTACAGCGCCGATGACCACCTCACCAACCTGGCGACGCAGTCCGGCACCCACGCGCTCGGCGAGGCCCGGCGCGCCGAGTTCCTCGCCCGGGTGAGGCACCGGCTGGAATCGCTCGGCGACCCCCGGCTCACCGTCACCTTCGTCGCCCTCCTGACCGTCGGCCGGAGGGCGTGACGCCGCGGGCCCGTATTCGGAAGCGTCGGCGTACCCGCCTCTTCGCGACCACGTCGCGGGCCTAGAGATAAGGACGCTGTTCCTGTTTGTCCTTCTCGTAGCGGGCGCGCGCCTCGCGTACGGTGTCCAGGCCCGAGACCTCGGCGACCGGGACGTCCCACCACGCCTCGCCGTCCGGGGCGGGCCGCAGCGGGTCGGTCTCGACGTGCACGACCGTCGTGCCGGACGCGGCACGGGCCCGCGCGAGGGCGTCGCGCAGCTCCGGGGCGGTACGCGCGGTGAGGACCTGCGCGCCGAGGCTCGCCGCGTTGGCGGCGAGGTCGACGGGGAGCACCTCGCCGTTCAGGCCCGAGGCGGTGCGGTAGCGGTAACGGGTGCCGAACCGCTGTGCGCCGACCGACTCCGACAGGTTGCCGATCGAGGCGAAGCCGTGGTTCTGCACGAGGACGACGATGAGCTTGACGCCCTCCTGCACGGCGGTGACCAGCTCACTGGACATCATGAGGTAGGACCCGTCGCCGACCATGACGAACACCTCGCGGCCCGGATCGCCGCCCTCGTCGAGGGCCATCTTCACGCCCAGGCCGCCGGCGATCTCATAGCCCATGCACGAGTAGCCGTACTCGACGTGGTACCCCTTCGGGTCCCGAGGCCGCCACAGCCGGTGCAGGTCACCGGGCATCGACCCGGCCGCGCACACCACGACGTCGCGGTCCCGCGCCGCCTCGCCCACGAGGCCGAGCACCTCGGTCTGGGCGGGCAGGTCGTCCCCGGACGTTCTGAACGCCTTGTCCACGACGGCGTTCCAGCGGGCGACGCGCTCGCGGGTCTCCTCCCGGTACGACTCGGGCACCGACCAGCCCTCCAACGCTCCGCGCAGCGCCGCCAGGCCGACCGCCGCGTCGGCGACGAGCGAGGCGCCGGCGTGCTTGGCCGCGTCGAACGCGGCCACGTTGAGGTTGACGAACCGGGCCCGCCCGAAGAGGGTGCGCGAGGCCGTCGTGAAGTCGCTGTAGCGGGTGCCGACGCCGATGACCACGTCGGCCTCGCGGGCCAGGGCGTTCGCGGCCGTGGTGCCGGTGGCGCCGATCGCACCGGCCGCCTGCGGGTGGTCCCACGGCAGTGAGCCCTTGCCGGCCTGGGTCTCCCCCACCGGGACACCGGTCGCCTCGGCGAAGGCGCGCAGCTCGTCCGTGGCCCGGGAGTAGATCACGCCGCCGCCGGCCACGATCAGCGGCCGCTCGGCGCCGCGGATCAGCTC
>NZ_JBHLZP010000127.1:0-17700 GCF_042429965.1 Actinoallomurus acaciae | reverse complement strand
GGAACCGGCGTCCGGCGGCGGCCGCGGCGGGCGGGCGGCCCGCGCTCTCCAACGGCGTCGGCGTTTCAGCGGAGGCCCAGCGCCGCGGTCAGCGTTCTGAACTCGGTGATTCGCAGTGCGCGTGCGATGAGGGCGTAGAGGCCTCCGCCGGTCGCGGCCGCGGCGGTCACGGTGAGCAGTGACGCCGTCCAGGTGGTGCCGGTCGCCGAGCCGATGGCCCATGCCGTGCCGGCGGTCGCGGGGGCGGCGAGGGCCGCGGCGACGAGCATCCGCACGTGGGCGTTCAGCAGGCGGTGTCCGTCGATGCGGCCGATCCTGCGGCGGAGGAGCAACGCGGTGAGCAGCAGGCCGACCGTGTACGCGATCGCGGAGCACGCCGCGAGCGCGATGACCAGGTGCGGGCCGTGGTCGAACCTCGCGGCGGTCAGGCAGGCGCCGATCGTGGCGGCGGAGACCGTCACGCTCAGCAGGGCCGGGGTCCGGGTGTCGCCGAGGGCGTAGAAGACGCGCAGCATGATCTGGTACGCGGCGAACGGGACCAGCGCGAGCCCGTACGCGGCCAGGACCAGGCCCGTGAGGTGGGCGGCGGCGGGCGACGCGTTGCCGTGGGCGAACAGCACGGTGGTCAGGCGCGGGCCGAGCGTGATGAGGGCGGCGGCGACGGGCACCAGGACGACGCCGGTCAGCCGCAGGCTCTGGGACAGGTCGGCGATGACCCGTGCGAGGTCGCGGTCGGCGGCGGCCCGGCTGAGCCGCGGCAGGACGCCGGTGATGACGGTGACCGCGATGATGGCATAGGGCAACTGGAACAGGGTGCCCGCGTTGGAGTAGACGCTGACCGCCCCCGGTCCGGCGTGCGAGGCGAGCCTGGTGATCACGACGAACACCGCCTGGGCGGCGCTCACCGACGCGATCGTCCAGCCGGACATCACCGCGATCCTGCGGACCCCGATGCCCCGGGGGTCGGCGTGCAGCCTCGGCCGGAAACCGGCCCGGCGGCCGGACAGCAGGAGTACGGCCATCTGGGCGGCGACCCCGGCGCTCGTGCCGAGCGACAGCAGCAACGCCTGGCCCTGGGTGAGGGACTCCAGCCTCCCGGTGCCGCCGATCAGCAGGAACGCCGCGGCGGTGGCGATGACGACGACGTTGTTGGCCACCGGCGCCCACATCGGCGCGGCGAAGCGGCCACGGGCGTTGAGCACCGCGGACAGGGTGGCGCTCACCCCGTAGAACAGGATCTGCGGCATGAAGTACCGGGTGAACACCACCGCCAGATGGCGCTGTGCGGGCGTGAACCCGGGAACGTAGAGGCCCACGATGAACGGTGCCGCGACGATCGTCACGATCACCACGATCGACAGGCCGTAGACGACCAGGGACAGCAGCCGCTGGGCGAACAGGTCTCCGTCGACGCCGTCGTCGGCGGCCGTACGGACCAGGAGCGGCACCAGCACGCTCGCCAGGGCCCCGCCCATCACCAGCTCATAGATCGTGTTCGGGGTGACGTTCGCCGCCGTGTAGGCGTCCAGCAGCCGGGTGCCCAGCCCCAGCGCGGCCACCAGGGCCAACGTGCGCAGGAACCCGGTGAGGCGCGAGACGGCGGTGGCCACCGCCATCGCCCGGCCGGCCCGTACCAGCCGTGGTTGCTCCGACATTCGCTTCCTCTTCCTCATCCCAGAGAGGCGTTTCCGGTGAGGGCGACGTGGACCCCAGCGTACGGGCCGGGCGAGGCCCAGCGGCAACGCCGTCCACGTGGCCCTCGGCAACCCGTGATCATGGCCGGCGTGGGGCCGCGGTCTGCCGGATCAGGATGTGGAGGAGCCGGACGAGCTGCGGGCCCGTGTCCGGGTCGTCGGCGTGGCGGACGAGTGCCGGCAGCGGGCCCAGGTGATCGAGCATGACCTGCTCACGGGCCAGGACGAACAGCAGCGTCAAGAGCGCGGCCCGTGCGTTGCCGTCGCCGAACGGGTGGAAGAAGCACACGTCCAGATAGGCACGCGCGGCGCGGGACGGGAGCGGGACCGGGCCCGGTTCGCACTCGGCCAGGCAGGCGTTGAACTCTTCGAGTGGACGCGGCCCGTAACGTTCGCGGCCCTGCTTGGCGTACGCGTCGGTCACCCGGTAGGGGGCCTCGGGCACCTGAAGGACCTGGCGTTGCCACTCGCTCATCAGCGCGAAGTCGAGTCTCCGCCGTGCCGCGGCGTCTCGCCGCGACGCCCGGAGCGCCGCCAGGAGCCCGGCGGCGCGTGCGCGGGACCGCTCCGCCTCGACCGTGCGGATGTGGTGTTCGGCCCCGTCGCGCCGTCCGGCCACCGGGGTCCGGACGTCGCCCGGCTCTGTCCAGGGCACCTCGGATCGCAGCCGGAGCCAGGTGTCGAGCGCGTCCTCAGTCATCGTCGCGGTGGGCGAGCCCGGCGGCGAGGCGCCCGGCGGCCTCGTCGACGGCGTCGGGCCCGGGAGCCGTCCAGCTTTCGAAACGTCCGCCGATCGCCCCGTCGATCAGCGCTCCCGACCGCTCGGCGGGCACGCCGAGGTGGGAGAGGTACCACCGCAGCACTCGGGCGCAGGTCTCGTACCAGACGTCGTTGGCGCCGGTCCAGTCCGCGACGTGGGTGATGATGTCGGCGGCGGCCCGTTGGAACGCCCGCTCCCGCGGCGCCCCGGACGTGGGGAGCCGTACGAATCGTCCGGCCAGATCCTCCAGGAAGAGACGCCATTCGAGGAGAGCGTCGGCCACGCGGCTCAGCGCCTCCTCCTCGCCGGCGACGGAACTGTCCGCCCAGACCGAGACGGGGCCGGATATCCACCCCTCCTCGATGTTCCTGACCCAGCGCCAGCCGCAGGCCCATGCGCCGTAATAGCGGGTCAACGCGTTGGTCATGTCGTCGGGCCACCGCGTGAAGAACCATTCGGCGGACATCCATCGCTCCCAGCCCCAGTCGGGGTGGGAGGAGAATCCCGGGTCCGGGGCGAGGGCCTCGACGGCGGCCCGCGCCCCATCGGGGTCGAAGGGGTGGCGGCCCGGGTCGAGATCGTCCCAATGCAGGTTGTACGGGAAGAGCACCGTCGGTCTCCGTGGCGAATGACGTCCGAAAGCGACCAGTCTCCCGTACGGCCGGAGGCTCCGCGGATCCGTCCCCGGACCGGCATGGTGGACAAGACGGAGACGGGCGGCGAGGATGCCAAGCAAGCACTCGGTTACATCCCTCCCGCCTCCGGAGGCACGTATGCGGCAGCACGATCGGCTCTACATCGGCGGCGAGTGGGTCGCCCCCGCCGGCACCGGCACCATCGACGTCGTCTCGCCGCACACCGAGGAGGTCGTCGGGCGCGTCCCCGAGGCGACGCCCGCCGACATCGACCGGGCGGTGGCCGCCGCGCGGGAGGCGTTCGACAACGGGCCGTGGCCGCGCATGGACCCGGCCGAGCGCCGCGCGATCGTCGGGCGGCTGGCCGCGCTGTTCGGCGAACGGCTCCAGGACATGGCGGAGCTGATCACCGAGGAGATGGGCTCGCCGATCTCGTTCTCCCAGCTCGGTCAGACCGGGCAGGCGCTCGCCGTGTACGGCTACTTCAGCGAGTTGGACGTCCCCTGGGAGGAGGAGCGCGCGGGCATGCTCGGGCCGGTCACCGTGCGCCGCGAGCCGGTCGGCGTCGTGGCCGCGATCGTGCCGTGGAACGTCCCGCAGTTCATCATCGCGCTCAAGCTCGCCCCCGCCCTGGCCGCCGGCTGCACCATCGTGATCAAGCCGGCGCCGGAGACGCCCCTCGACGCGTACCCGCTCGCGGACATGCTGACCGAGGCGGGCGTGCCCAAGGGCGTGGTCAGCATCGTCGCGGCCGGCCGCGAGACCGGTGAGTACCTCGTACGGCACCCGGGCGTGGACAAGGTGGCGTTCACCGGCTCGACGGCGGCGGGCCGCCGGATCGGCGCCATCTGCGGCGAACAGCTCAAGCGCTGCACCCTCGAACTCGGCGGCAAGTCGGCGGCGATCATCTGCGACGACGCCGACCTGGACGCGACGATGGGCTGGCTCAAGCTCGCGTCGCTGATGAACAACGGGCAGGCCTGCATCGCGCAGACCCGGATCCTGGCCTCGCGCGGCCGCTACGACGAGGTCGTGGGCGCGCTGACCGAGACCGTACGCGGCATGCGGGTGGGCGACCCGGCGGACCCGGCGACCGAGATCGGCCCGCTCGTGGCCGCCCGCCAGCGCGAACGCGTCGAGAACTACATCCGCATCGGCCAGGAGGAGGGCGCGAAGGTGGCGCTCGGCGGGTCCGGCCGACCGCTCGACCGCGGCTGGTACGTCACGCCGACCGTCTTCTCGGGCGTCTCGAACGACATGCGGATCGCCCGCGAGGAGATCTTCGGCCCGGTGCTCGCGGTCATCCCGTACGAGGACGAGGACGACGCCGTGCGCATCGCCAACGACAGCGACTACGGCCTGGCCGGCACCGTCTGGACCACCGACGCCGACCATGGCCTCGACATCGCCCGCCGCGTACGGACCGGGACGTACGGCGTCAACACGTACATGATCGAGTCCTCGTCGCCGTTCGGCGGCTACAAGTCCAGCGGCGTCGGCCGCGAACTCGGCCCCGAAGGCCTGTCCGCCTACCTGGAGTACAAGTCCATCGCCCGGCTCGCCTGACGGTGAGGATGCGGGTGAGCGCCTCCCGCCTCGCGGGCATCACTTCTTGCGGGCGAGGGTGAGTCCGTCGGCGATGGCGATCATGGTGGCTTCCACGCGGTCGTCGCGGCGGATGCGTTCGTTGAGTTCCCGGACCGCCTGGGTGGTGTCCGCGCTGTCGGCCGGATCGATGACCCGGGCGTGGTAGAGGACGTTGTCGACCAGGATCGCCCCGCCAGGTGTGACCCGGGGCACGATCTCCTCCCAGTAGGCGGAGTAGTTGAGGTAGTCGGCGTCGATGAACGCCAGGTCGAATGCTGGTTCGTCGGGCATCGACCGCAGCGTGTCCAGCGCCGGGCCCAGGCGCAACTCGATCTGGTCGGCGACGCCGGCGGCAGCCCAGTGCCGTCGGGCGATCCGGGTCCATTCCTCGCTGATGTCACAGCAGGTCAGCCGGCCGCCCGCGCCGAGGCCACGGACGATCGCCAGGGCGGAGTACCCGGTGAAGGTACCGACCTCCAACGCGGTCTTCGCCCCGATCAGCCTGGTCAGCAAGGTCAGGAACGCGCCCTCGTCCGGTGAGATCTGCAGCCGCGCCTCGTGCCCGAGGGTGGCGGTCTCGGCGATGAGATCCTGTTGCACCGCGTCCGGCGGCGTTCCGTGGGCGCAGAGATAGTCGTACAGCTCATCCGACAACGGGGTGGGCCTCAACGTCATGCCAGGACACTATCGATCCGTCCACCGCGGCCGACGGCGCGGTTGCGGAGCCGATCGCGAGTGGGGTGTGGTGGCAGTGGGGTGGTGGCGAGCCGCCGGCTCAGGGCCTCGGCGATCCGGCGGACGTCGGTCTCGGCGGAGCGCCGGTTTGCCGAAGCGGCGCGGAGCGTGGGTACGCCCGCGTAGGTCGTGGGGGGTGAGGAACGCCTCCTGGCTCGGCTCGGTGCCGAGGTCCGACAGCCGCTCGGCGGTCGGCGGTCGGCGGTCGGCGGTCGGCGGTCGGCGGGAAGCGGACGACGTTCAGACGGACCGCCGCAGGTGGGCACAGCTCCGGAATCGTCTCGATGGCCTGGCTCAGGGCTCGCGCACAGGCGACGCACCGCTGGACGATCTCGCGGTGACCGTCCCGTCCATACGCCCACAGGGTGAGCAAGGCGGGGGTCTCGACGAGCGGGCCGAGGTAGGCGGCGGCGTTCTAGAAGACCCGTATCTGAAGGTGCCGGTGGCGGTGAACCGGCCCGCGCTGTCGTACGGCATGTTGAGCCACTTGCGCAGGTCGGCGCTGGGGGAATCGGCGGTGTCCAGACCGGTGACCGGATCCTGATGCTCTGGGGACAACGCGTCGAAACCGCCGAATGCGGCCTCGGCGTGCAGCCAGGACTCATGGCGGTCCCGCACAGGCATCCGCCCGGTCGGTTGCCGGGCGACCGCAGACGACGGGGACCTGGGCCAGCTCCACGGCGCCTTCCGCACCACCCCGGGCGGTCTGGCCTACCTCGTCCCCGACTTCCAGAGCCCGGCCGGTGCGCTCATGACGATCGCCGTCCGCCGGGCCGTCGCGCGGCCGACCGAACGCCACGGGGTCACTGTGGTGGCCGACGAGACCATGCGCGACCTCGACCTGCGGGTGACGCCGTCACCCCTGCCCCGGATACTCCGTTCCGTCCTCGTCGGGTCGGCCGCCAAGACGATACGGGGCGACCAACTGCTGCGTCGGCTGGATCCGGGCGACCGCCGCACTGATCGGCGAACCGGCCCGCCACCCCGGGTGCGAGCCGCTGTCCGCCCCGCCGACGCAGCAGTTGGTCCCCGTCGAACTCCTTCGCGACCCGGCTCCGGTGCTGCATCACCGGCGGGTGGGCCCCTTCGACGGCAGCGTGACCACCTGAGCGAACTGCTGGGCGGAGACGACCGTCGGCGGTTCACCGTCCCTCTTGGCGGCCTCGCGCTGTGGCTGCGCTGACCACCACAAGAGCCGACGTAATCGCGGCACGGACCCGTACAAGCCGACGTAGTCGCGGCACGAGCCCATACAAGCCAACGCGGTCGCGGCGCGGACCCGTAAAAGCGGGCCGGCGCTCTCCGTCTGGACCGTCGTTCGCGGCCGATCGGGGCCTGCCGTACCGCCTGTGGCTCCCCCTCCCTCCTCCGATCGCCGTCCTGGACCGCGTCGCGGGCGTACACCCACAGCACCACCTTCCAAAACCCACACCGGTCGGAGGGGGACAGGCCAGGCCCGGTGAGGGAGTGCTCGTCTGTAGTGGTGCTGTCAGTTGAGGGTGTCGGGGTCGGGGCCGGTGCGCATGTCGCGGTCGAGGGTGGTGATCGTGTCGATGTCCTTGCTGGTCAGTTCGGAGTCGAAGACGTCGAGGTTCTCGTGGACGCGGGTCGGGGTGACGGACTTGGGGATGACGATGTTGCTGTGCGAAGCCCTCGGACGCGCCGCCGACGACCCCAGGCTGCAGCCGCTCGTCAAGGCCGTCGAGGAGCTGGATCCCTGATAGAGCCGGGTCGGCGCGGAGTGCGAAGCGAACACCCGCTCGGCCGGACCGCCGAGCCCGCCGGTGCGTCTCGCCGACCAGACGTTCCAGCACGTCCCGCCGACCGGCGGACCGCACGGGGAAGAGCCCTGATCCCGATGCCGTGACGGACCGGCCGATGATCCGGGTCGGACGCCACATCGTGTCGCTGACGGCTCTCCGTCCCGCGCCGTCCTCTTACCTACCTGAGGTCCGTGACGGGCAGGAGGCCGAGTTCCAGGAGGCTTTCGGCGGTGGCCGAGACGGCGTCGTCGGCGCTGCGGGGCTTCCAGCCGAGCATGGTGCGGGCCTTGTCGTTGCTGACGTGGCGGACCTTGCCGAGGTTGGGCAGCATGCCCTTCAGCGCCGGGTCGGCCTGGGCGGCCTTGCGCACCACCTCGTCCGGAAGCTCGGTGGCCGGGACGGCGCCGGCGGCGTCGCCGAGCCGATCGCGGATGGCGAGTGCGATGTGGTGCAGGGAGACGGCGTCGCCGGCGGCGGCGATGAAGCGCTCGCCCGCGGCCCGAGGGTCGGTCATGGCCTTCAGGTGCAGGTCGGCGGCGTCCCGGACATCGACGACGGCGAAGTACAGACGGGGTGCGCCCGGCATGGCGCCGCTGAACAGGCCGGTGATCATGTTGATCGAGGAGGAGTGGTCGGTACCGATGACAGGGCCGAAGATGCCGACCGGGGCGACGGTGGCGAGTTGGAGGGCGTCGCCTTCGCGCTCGACGAAGTCCCAGGCGGCCCGCTCGGCCAGCACCTTGGACCTGATGTAGGCGGGGATGTCGCCGTCCGGGTCGGTCCAGTCGTCCTCGGTGAAGGGCCGTTCGGTGGCGGGCCTGCCGTAGCCGACCGCGGCGAACGAGGAGGTGACCACAACGCGTTCGACGCCTGCGTCGCGAGCCGCACGCAGAACGCGCAGCGTGCCCTCCCTGGCCGGGACGATCAGGTCGTCCTCGTGGTCGGGCTCGCCGCCCGGGAAGGGCGAGGCGGTATGGAGCACGTAGCGGCAGCCCGCCACCGCCTCGGCCCACCCCTCATCCGCGGTGAGGTCGGCCGGCACGAACGCGAGCCGCTCGCCCGCGTTCACGCCCATGGCCCCCAGATCTTCGCGAACCTGCGGCTCGCGGCCGAGGGAGCGCACGGTGGTACGGACCCGGTAGCCCTCGCTGAGGGCCTGGGCGATCACCCGGCCGCCCAGGAAGCCGGACCCTCCGGTGACCAGGACGGTGTCGGTCGAAGTGCTGCTCATGGGGAGGTTCCTTGTCTTTCCGTGTGCGGACCGGCCGGTCCGAGGGACGTCGGCCAGATGAGGAGGGGTCAGCCGCCGCCGGTCAGCGCCGGCAGCAGCAGGGCGTCCATGACCGCGATGAGCTGGTCGGCGTCGGCCTCGATGCCGTTGAAGAGCTTCTCCACGAAGAGGCTGCCCAGCAGGAACATCTCGGCGTGCGCCAGGGCCGGATTGCCGGGCCGGATCGTTCCGCGCTCGACGTGCCGGGCAAGGATCATGCGCAGCGCGTCGAGGTAGGGGGCGAACAGGACATCCCGCAGTGCCTGGGCCAGCGCAGGGTCGGATATGACCGCTTGCCAGATCCCCAGGGTCGGGGCGCCCCGCGGGTGCGGCGCCGGCATCATGCGAGCCAGTGCCACCAGGTCATCGCGCAGGCTACCGGCGTCGATGTGCGACAGGGGTGCGTACTTGCGCGCCATCATCGCCGTGATCACCAGCTTGGGCTTGTTCTCCCACTGCCGGTACAGCGTGGCCGTGCTCGCCTTCGTCCGCCTGGCCACCTCGTCCACGGTCGCCTGCTCGTAGCCGACCTCGGCGACCAGGTCGAACGTGACGTCGAGGATCTCGCGTTCGCGTTCCTCCGTCAGCCGCCTGCGCCGGTTGGGGGCCGGTGGCTGCTTGCTCATCTGCTGGTTCCCGTCATCGGTTGCCGATCCGCGTCCGACCGCTTGAACGACCAGATAGCGAAAACGTGTTTTCGACAATACGTTTTCGCTGAGGTGTTCTTCAAGTCGTACGTGAAGCGCCGGGGCCGGGAGGCCGACCAGGTCCGGGTGGACGGCGCGGTGATCGTGGTCGCACTCCCACCACTTACGCCGATGCCCCGTCGGCCGACGGCAGGGGTGGCCGTTGGAGTGATGGACGATCGCCCGTCCGCCGGCGGCGAGCGGTCGTCCCCGCACGTTCGCCGTGGGGACGACCCGGAGATCTTCCGCCCGTCCGCCGCGACGAGCGTGAACGGCTCACGGCGGGAAGGAGTGCGACGCCGCCGCGGACCACGGGCCGTTGTTCGTCTCGCGGGTCGAGCGTCCGCCGCCGGCACACCCGGCCGGGCGAGGGAGCGACGGCCGCGATGCGTACGCCCTCGGACCGGCACGCGTACGACAACGGCATCAGGTCGCCGCCGGTGTCGTCCGGCGAGCCGCAGAAGCTGGGGACCTGCGGCGTCGCACGGCCCGGTCGCAGTGTCCATGGTCGGCCACCAGCACGTCACCACTGCCGCCGAGAACTCGCCGCTTTCCCGTACGGCGCAAGAGGATCCGCCTGTCATAGGCGAGGACATCGCCGACGACCGCACGCCCGCGCACAGGTCGTGGTGCTACCGACGCGGTACGCCGGGGACCGCGTCATACAGGTCGATGCCATGGTCCTCGGTGACCAGGGCGTACGGTATCTGCGCCGCCGGGAGGTCCACCGCGTCCCGCCCGTGGAGCCCCGGCGCATGAGACCGGCGACACGATGGCAGGCGCGGCGAACCGAGCCGCGCCTGACCGCATCATGCGATTACTTGGAGAACAAATCCGTTGCCGGGCTCACCTGAATCGTGGCGACTTCCACGCACTGACCGCCCGTGTCACCGCTCCGGCGACTCTTGCGCCAGACGACGACCTCGACACAGTTACCGCCCGTGTCGCCGCTTCGACTGCTCTTCCGCCACTGGTCGCTCATAGACTCTCCAACGTCCTACGGAGCAATTTCAGGGACTCGTCGGCGGACATCGCCGCGCCCCTGATCAAGTCGTAGCGTAGCGCGTACTCCTGAACGATTGCCGGGTCGGCGATGAGCTGGCCACCCACGTGACCCTCGATATAGACGATGTCGTGGCCGTCCTCGAATCCGAGAATGTCGAACGCTCCCATGAGCCCGGCATACGACCCGGCGGTATCCGGGACGATCTGAAGTGTCACGTTCGACCTTTGCGCCAGTTCGATGAGGTGCTCGATCTGGCCGCACATCACCTCTCGGCTGCCGATCCGGCGCTTGATGGCCACCTCGTCCAAGACCACGAAGACGAGCGGCGGCTTCGGCCGATTGAGGACCTCCTGCCGCTCCATGCGCTTGGCGACGAGCTGTTCGATCTCCTCCGGCTCGCGACCCGCCTTCAGCATCTCGTAGGCGTAGTCCCGCGACTGAAAGAGCCCCTTGATCACACTCGGCTCGAAGGCGTACATCCTCTTCGCCTGAGCCTCGCGAGCCAGGAATTCGGAGAAGCCTCGCGGCAGTGAGGCCACGTGACGGGTCTCGTTGATGAGCTTCCAGAGGCGGAGGAACAGGCCGTTGGTCTCGAAGAACGTGTCGAGGTCCTCGGCGAGCTGCTTCGATGGGAGGTTCTTGGCCCCTTCGACCTGGCCGATGAGCTGCGGCGAGTATCCCAGCCGCTCGGCGAGTTCGATCTTGGACATCCCGGCCTTCATGCGCCACACCATTAATTCGCCGGCGAAGGCGAGAATCGCCGGGAACTCGTACGGCTCTTTCTGCGCGACCATGATGGACCTCCGGGGGGTTCGGTACGGGGGGCTACCTGCAGCGATCGCCACCAAGAATAACCACATGCGTACGCCGGGAGTGAAATAACCGAGAAAAGCGAAGGACAGATCCGCACAAATTGGAATTTCCCGTTACCGAGTAATTCCTGCCTCGCAATTCCCAGGGCCGCCGATGGTCTGTCGGCTCTCGCAGTACCAGGTGCAGCCGCGGCTGACGGGTCATTCCTCGATCGTGATGCCCAGGGACGCCGCCAAAGTGTGCACGAGGCCCTGCGCGTCGGCGGCCTGCACGGTCGCGCCGCGCAGGCTCTCGACGCCGCTGAGCCCCCACAGGTCGCAGCCGGAGAACACGACGCCGCCCGTCATCACGGCCTGGCTGAACCGCACGCCTTCCATGCGGCAGTCCTCGAACCGGCAGCCGGTGAACTCCGCGCTCTGGAAGTCGGCCTCGGTGAGGTTGCAGTCGCGGAAGACGACGTGGCGGAACCGGCTCATCCGGAACCGGGCGAGGTCGGCCCGGCAGCCCTCGAACACCACGTCGCGGAACGAGCAGCCGCCCCACGTCGCCCCGGTCAGGCGGCAGCGTTCGAGCCGGGCCGTGGCCATCACGCCGTTGCTGACGTCGATGTTCGCCAGGTCGCAGCCGAGGAACTCGGTGTCGGACAGGCTCGCGCGCGGCAGGACCGCGCCGGCGAGCCGTACGGTGTCGAACCGGCAGCGTTCGACGTCGAGCCCGTCCGCGCGGCTGCCCGCCGGGACGCCGCCGCCGTACTCCGTGGACAGGCAGACGCCGTCTTCGGCGAGGAAGACCTCGGACAGCCGGGCGGGGACGAGGTCGGCGGGAAGCTTCGGCGGCACGGGGTGGCGTACGGCACGTCGGGTGGGCACCGGTCGAACCTACCGGGCCCCCAGGACCCCGATCGGCATCATGACGATGAGGAGGGCCGGGACGACGTTCAGCGCGGCGAGGACGGGCCCCGGCGGGGAGGTCGGCGGCGTCCGTACGCACCCGGCCGGTCCGCCGGGCGACGTCGTCGACCTGGACGATGCCCGGCACCGTGCGGCGGCGGGTCGTCCGGTCGGACCGGGAAGTTCAGGTGCCTTCCGACAGGTATATGGGACACGGACGATTCGCCGTACGATGTCCGATCGTGACGATTCGATGGGGGATCCTGGGCACCGGCGGGATCGCGCGCACGTTCACCGAGGACCTGCTCCACCTCGGGCACGAGGTGGCGGCGGTCGGCTCGCGTGCCGCGCACACGGCCGAGGCGTTCGCGGACCGCTACGACATTCCACGGGCGTACGGGTCCTACGCCGAACTCGCCGCCGACGACAAGGTCGACGTCGTCTACGTCGCGACGACGCACAACGTGCACCACTCCGCCGCCCGTACGTGCCTGGAGGCGGGCCGCGCGGTGCTCGTGGAGAAGCCGTTCACCACGACGGCGGCCGACGCGCGGGACCTCGTCGCCCTCGCCCGCGAGCGGAACCTGTTCGCGATGGAGGCGATGTGGACACGGTTCAACCCGCTCATCGCCCGGGTGCGCGCGCTGGTCGCCGACGGCGCGATCGGCGACGTGAAGGCGGTGTACGCCGACTTCTCCGAGAACTTCCCCTTCGACGCCGCCCACCGGCTGTGGGCGCCGGACCTGGCGGGCGGGGCACTGCTCGACCTGGGCGTGTACCCGGTGTCGTTCGCGTGGATGCTGCTCGGCGAGCCGGCGACCGTCCAGGCGGTGACGACACCCGCGCCGACCGGCGTGGACTCCAACACCGGCATCCTGTTCGGCTACGAGTCGGGCGCGCTGGCGCTGCTGCACTGCGGGTTCCTGGCCAAGACGCCGCAGACCGCGACGGTCACCGGCACGGCGGGCTCGATCGAGGTGGCCGGGCCGTTCTGGCACCCGGGCACGATGACGCTGCACCGCGACGGGGCGGAGCCGGAGACGTTCCGCCTGGACGTCGACGGGCACGGCTACACGTACCAGGCCGAGGAGGTCGCCCGCTGCGTCGAGGCCGGGCTCACCGAGTCGCCGGCGATGCCGCTGGATGAGACCGTGGCCATCCTCCACAGCCTCGAGACGATCGCCGACCGCCTCACCGCCTGACCTCACCGCGCGGGAGATCCGCCGAGAAGACATGGTCTCGAACCGGCACGAGCCCCGCTCTCACTGGAGGACGGGGCTCGTGCCGAGAGCGGGGGGCTCAGTCGGCGAGTGCGGGTTCGGCGTCCACCGGCCCTCCACTCCATCTTGTGCGTGAGCTGGCCGGTCGCCGCGAAGATCGCCATCAGGACGTACCCGAACACGACGATGACGAAGAACTTCCCGTTCGTGTTCCAGCCGGTCCAATAGATGATCAGGTTGGCCGAGAAGAACGCCAGCAGCGGGATCGTGTCGCCGCCCCAGAGCCGGAACGGGGGTGACCAGGCCGACGAGCTGCTGCCAGCTCGGGAACGGCAGCAGCATGATCGCCGCGACGACGAACGTGATGATCAATGACATCCACGGCACGCCACGGCGGCTCAGCCTGCCGATGCCGCCGGGCGCGGCGCCGTTGCGCGCCATCGTGTAGCCCAGCCGGGAGGTGACGGCGGAGTAGACGAGGCCGGTGTCACCCGGGGAGACCACGGCGTCGACGTACAGGATGGTGGCCAGCCAGCCCAGGCCGATCGCCGTGGAGACCGCGGCGAGCGGGCCGAAGTCGTTCGTGAACGACAGCTTGGACCAGCCGTGCGCCAGGTCGCCGCCCGACAGCGCGCCGATGAAGGCGATCTGCAGGAGCACGTAGATGGCCATGCAGATGATGACCGAGCCGACCACCGCGGATGGAACGTTCCGTCGGGGGTTGTCGCTTTCGCCGGCCAGTTCGATGGCCTGGCGGAAGCCCAGATACGAGAACGTGATGCCCGACGTGGAGATCGCGGTCAGCATGGCCTTGCTGCCGGCCGGGGCGAACCCCTGATCGGAGAAGTTCGCGGCGTGGAACGCGGTGACCAGGAACGCCACCGCGAGCAGCAGGAGCGCGACCGCGATGCCGACCGGCGTCAGCGTGTGCACCGGCGAACCGTCGACCATGTGCTTGTCGGTGAAGTGGTACCACTTGGTGGCGTACTGCAGGCGATCGCCCAGGAGAAGATCGCGGCGGGGCCGGCGATGATGCCGGCGTTCATCGCCCCGAACAGCCAGCCCGAGCCGATGATCGACCCGACCCCGGTGAAGAGCAGGCCGATGCGTCCGATGTCCCGGCGAAGATGTCGGCTCTCCTCGCCTCCGGGTGCTCGTGGAGTATCCGTGGCCGCTGTCATGCAGCTCCTCTCTTGCCAGGCCACGCTCCCAGGCAGGCCCCGTAGCGCGGCCTCGCAGAACAATCGCGTACGACCCAGGAAAAATGGGCCGTCCATTTACTCCGTTTCGGCGCGTTACTCCTCATGACTGCGAAAGTTGAAGCCCCGGATCCGGCCGGACGGGACACTTCCGGTGGGAACGAGAGCCGGAAATGTTTGAGCGGAGCGATGACGGCGATAATGCCGAAATCGCATTTTCGAGCGCCCTCGAAGCGCCGCGGGGAGGGCATGATGAGCGCATGCCAGATCTCGTGGAGCCCGCGGTGCCGGCCGGGCGGATGGGCGGACGGCCACAGCCCTGCCTGTCCGTGGACGAACTGACGATCCGCCCCTGGAACGCCCGCGACGCGCCGGTCATCGTCGCCGCCTACGCGGACGAGGACATCCAGCGATGGCACGCGCGGTCGCTGGACCGGAACGAGGCGACGATATGGGCGGCACGGTGGGCGGATCGCTGGAGGCACGAGACCGGCGCCGACTGGGCGGTCACCGAGGGCGACACCGTGCTCGGCCGCATCGGCATCCGCCGGCTGGACCTCGCGGAGGGGTTCGGCGAGGCGGCGTACTGGGTACTGCCCGCCGCCCGCGGCCGCGCCGTCGCACCCCGCGCGCTGACCGCCGTGACGGACTGGATGTTCACCCTCGGCCTGCACCGGATGGAGCTGACGCACTCGACCCGCAACACCGCGTCCTGCCGCGTCGCGGAGAAGGCCGGCTACGCGTACGAGGGCACAATGCACGGACGCGGCCTGCACGCCGACGGCTACCACGACATGCACCTGCACGCCCGCCTTCACACCCCCGCCACGGTGACACGGCCCCCGGCCGTCTGACAGCGGCCTGTGCTGACTTTGACAGGTGCGGTCGGCACTCTCGTGTCATGGACATCGTCAACGCTCAGCAGGCGGAGGCGTGGAACGGGTACGAAGGCCGGCACTGGGCCGACAACCACCGCCGCTACGACATCCTGCTCGAAGGGATGAACGGTCCCCTCTTCGCAGGAGCCGGGATCCAGCCGGGTCACCGGGTGCTCGACGTCGGCTGTGGCACCGGGCGGACGACCCGCATGGCCGCGTGCCGTGCACTGTCCGGGCACGCGGTCGGCCTCGACCTGTCCGGGCCGATGCTCGAACGGGCACGCCGTACGGCGGCGGAGGAAGAGATCGTCAATGTCACCTTCGAGCAGGGCGACGCGCAGACCCATCCCTTCCCCGAGTCCCGCTTCGACGTCGCGATCAGCCGCGGCGGGATCATGTACTTCGCCGATCCGGTCGCCGCGTTCGCCAACATCGGCCGTACCCTCAAGCCGGGCGGCCGGCTGGCGTTCGTGTGCGGTCGCGACTCCGGGGACAACGACCTCGACGGGATCTGGGCGGCCATGGCGCGGCACGTCTCCCTGCCCGACCCTGCCGAGGACGACGCGCCCGGACCGATGAACTTCACCGATCGGGAGCACATCGACGCGGTGCTCACCGGCGCCGGTTTCGGCGACGTCGTCGCCACGCCCATCGGCACGGTCTCGATATACGGCCGGGACGCCGAGGACGCCACCGGCTTCATCTTCGGCTGGGGGCCGGTCCGCCACTGGCTCCGCGACGCCGATCCGGCCGCGACGGACCGGGCGCGGCGGGCGGTCCGGTCCGCGTTGCGGCCGTTCGAGATCGACGGTGCGGTACGCCTCGCCAACCCGGGCTGGCGGTTCACGGCCACCCGCGCACGGACGGCGTCGCCGGCATGAGGCTCACGGTCTTCGGGGCGAGCGGAGGAACGGGCCGGCAGGTCGTACGGCAGGCGCTCGTGGCCGGACACCACGTGACGGCGGTGGTGCGCGACCCGGAACGGCTGTCCATGGATCATCCGCGGCTCGACGTGGTGACCGCCGACGTGACCGACCCCGAGGCTCTGGTCCCGGCGTTGAGGGGGCGGGACGCGGCCGTCTCGGGGCTCGGTCCGCCCTGCGGCGGACGCGCCGGCATCGCCACCTCCGGGACCCGGGCGATACTGGCCGCGCTGCACGGCAGCGGCGTCCGCCGGTTCGAGGCGATCAGCGCGGGACCGCTCGCGCCGCTGCCCGACGGTGACCCGCTCCGGCCCCTGCTCATGAGGATCCTCAAGGACGTGTACGCGGACCTGGCGCGGATGGAGGAGGCGATGCGGACCAGCGCCGTGGACTGGACGATCGTGCGGGTGCCACGGCTGACCGACAAGCCGGCCACCGGCCGGTATCGGCGTCTCGTCGGCGGCGACGTGCCTCGTGCCCTGACCATCTCACGCGGCGATCTCGCTCACGCGATGCTGTCGATGCTGGACGACCCCGCGACCATCCGTCAGGCGGTCGGTGTGGCGTACTGACCCCTCGGCCGGCGCGCGCTCAGCCGAGATGCAGCTCCACGAGGGTGAGCGCGCCGCCGTCGTCCAGGTCGCGCCCACGGGCGTAGGCGGCCTCGTAGGCGTGCTCGCCGAGCTCGTCGCGCAGCCGGGGCGCGATCCCCGCCAGGTCGCAGTCGATCGCGTCGAGCGAGCCGAGCAGGGTGTGGACCGCGCCGAGCAGTTCCGCCGCCGTGGCGGCCTGGCCCTGGAGCGACCTCAGCCGGGCCAGCCGGGCGACGGCCAGGGCCACCAGCGTCGGGTCGGGCACGGCGACGGCCAGGGCGAACGCCTCGGCGACATGCCGCTCCGCCGCCACGAGGTCGTGCCGGTCCGTGGCGAGATCCGCCGCCGCGCACTCGTAGCTGACGCGAAGGAGCGGCTCGGCCTGCGGGGCACGATCGAGTTCTTCGCCGGCCCGTCGCAACTGCTCCGCCGCGTCGGCCAGGTCACCGTCGCGGCGGGCGATGTCACTCAGGATGAGCCTGGCGCCGGCCCGGTGGTGTTCCGGCAGCCCGCCGAGGTCGGTGCGCATCAGCTCCAGCAGCTCGGACCTGGCCCGTACGGTGTCACCCGCGCGAAACCGCGTCTCGGCGAGCCACACCCGCTGGAGCACCGCCCCGTCGGCCGGGTCGAGCTCACGCAGCAGCCGTACGGCCCGCTCGAGACACGCGATCGCGTCCTTGAACTCGCCGTGGACGGTCCGCAGATCCGCCAGCGTCGTCAGCGACCATGCCAGCCCGGCGCGCTCCCCCACGGACTCGAACTCGGTGATCGCGAGCTCCAGTTCGGTGCACATGCTCGCGGTGTCGCCGGCGCTCCCGTACAGCGTGGCCCGCATGAGCCGCAGCACCGCACGCGTCCAGACGTCCGGATGTGACAGCCACCGGTCGATCACCGCCGCCGCGGCGCCGTCGCCGGAGGCGAACGCGAGGGCGGGCTCGACCAGGGCCACCAGCGGGTGCGCGGTCTCCGGCGACGGCGTACGTATCCGCGCGGCGGCGAGCTCGTCGACCTCGCGGCCGGCCAGCGGGTCGGTCGCCAGGAGCCGCAG